>NZ_JBHLUU010000017.1:0-55083 GCF_042433785.1 Robertmurraya beringensis
ACGTGGGTTCAGCTTCTACTTTAGGAGATTTTTTTGCTTTCGTCCATAAAAATAGCCCCCTATCAATTAGAAAGGGGCTATTTAAATATATTTTTTTGCCTGTGGATACATATGCAATGCTAGTGGAGATTTTCCGCTTATGGATAGCAAAACTCCCCATTTTTACGTTTTTCGAGTCAATAGCCGGAATTCCTCCGTCTATTTGAGCTATTTTTTATCGTATTTACTAATTAAGCGGAATCCCTCCGTCTATTTATCAGCTCCGGTGCATAACATGATCGCCCAACAGATAAGCGCGTGCCCTTTTAATTCCTGTACGTGGGAATCAAAGTTAATGGAATGTCATAGAAACCTTGATAAATAAAGAAAAGACATATGCCAATGCATAAAGTCTTTTCTTATGTCTTTAAAAATAAAACACCCGAAAAACGGAACAGTCGTTACCCGTTATTATCTTTTGTTAAAATCGTTTGGATTTGGACCTTTGCGTCGGTTACGATTGATTCCATTGATTTGATCCATTTCCTGTGAGGAAAGCTCAAAATCAAATACATCAATGTTTTCTTGAATTCTAGAAGGTGTAACAGACTTAGGTATAACGATTGAATTATTTTGTAAATGCCATCTTAAAACAACTTGAGCAGGCGTCTTTCTATGTGATTCAGCTAGGTTAATAATCACATCATCTTGTAGCACTTCTCCCCCTTGATCAAGGGGGCTCCACGCTTCTACAAAGATATCATGCTTAGCGCAAAACTCTTTCAATTCGTTTTGTGCTAAATATGGATGACATTCAATTTGATTTAGGACTGGCTTAACTTCACATTCGTTAAGAAGTCTTTCTAAATGCTCAATTTCAAAGTTACATACACCAATGGCTTTTACTTTGCCTTCATGATATAGCTTTTCCATCGCCTTAAACGTCTCAACATATGTATCGTACTCTGGTGTTGGCCAGTGAATTAAGTATAAATCAATATAATCAAGACCTAATTTCTCTAGACTTAAATCAAAAGCTTGTATGGTGCTTTCGTAACCTTGGTCACTATTCCAAACTTTCGTTGTAATGAATAATTCTTCGCGAGGTACGTTGGATTCTTTAATCGCTTTTCCGACACCCTCTTCGTTTCCATAGATCATAGCTGTATCGATGGAACGGTAACCCGCTTCAATTGCCGCAGTTACAGCAGCAGTAGCCTCATCATCTTTTACTTGCCAGACACCGAAACCTAGCTGTGGCATTTTTAATCCGTTGTTCAACGTTACAAAGTTCATATTCATTCTCCTTTTTCGAAAGATTTACTTGATAACCTTGGAAGAAATTGTTTTTCATTGTTAATTTTAATAAAGATTGTCTTAAATGAAAAGTTAAACGCTTCCGGATTATAGTTTTATCTTACCGTACCTTATTATCCACTTTATTCGAACGCTCACACATAGAAAAAACTGTAGACAGCCATCTACAGTTTTCTTCATTATAACATTACGCTTACTTCATTATTTTCTGTAACCTGCTCTTCCATTCTATTGTCTTTCGGAAGCTTCTCAATTGTAAATCCTGTATATGCGTAAATAATGGCTATAATCGGGCTGATAATACAAAGCAATGCATACGGTGCATATTGAAAGGTAGATACTCCAAGAGTGGCGGTCATAAATGCACCACATGTATTCCAAGGAACAAGTGGAGAGGTCATTGTCCCCGCATCTTCTAGCGTTCGAGATAAGTTCTTTGGATGGAGTTCACGCTTACGGTAGGCGGTTAAGTACATTCTTCCAGGAAGTAGAATCGATAAGTACTGATCACAAGCGACGATATTAGCTGTAATACAGGTTGCTACCGTTGTTGTAATTAAACTGCCTGTTGATTTGGCCATTTTCAACAGGCTTGTCACAATCGTATTCATGATTCCACTCGTTTCTAAAATCCCCCCAAAGCTCATCGCAATCATAACGAGCGATACGGTGTACATCATCGCTTCCGTTCCACCATTGTTAAGCAAGTTATCTAACACTTCATTTCCAGTTTCCATTTCAAAGCCGTATACCATAATAGATAAAACACTGCCGATTGTTTCTCCCTGAACTATGATGGCAACCATCCCACCTAGAATCGACCCTATGACAAGACCGGGAATTGCTGGAGTTTTCAAAGCAATGATCCCAAGAACTATAACTGGAATAAGAAGTAACCAGGGACTGATAATGAAAATATCCGATAATTCTTGTTGAAGTGTAGCAATATCACTCACTCCAGGTCCTTTTCCTTTGAATGTAAGGCCTATAAAAAAGTAAATGATAACTGACAGTACAAGTGCAGGTATCGTTGTATAGAGCATATGACGAATATGATCAAATAGTTGAACACCTGTGATTCCAGGTGCCATATTCGTTGTTTCGGACAGAGGAGAGATTTTATCTCCAAAGTAACATCCAGAAATGACAGCACCAGCCACCATAGCAGGATTCATTCCTAATCCAATTCCCACTCCCATAATGGCAATCCCAATTGTACCAGCTGCTGTCCATGCATTCCCCGAAGCAATTGCTACTACACTACAAATGATGGCAGCAGCGGGAAGGAAATAGGTGGGAGATAGAATATCTAATCCATAATAAATCATGGTCGGAACAATTCCTCCTGCTAACCATGTTCCGATAATCGTTCCAATAATCATTAAAATAAGTAACGCTTGGAGTGCAAGAGAGACAGCTTTGATAACACCTTGTTCAAGCTCTCGCCAAGTATATCCTAAATAAATAGATACGACTGATGCCACAGTGGCGCTGAGCAAGAGTGGAATATGAGGATCTGCTTCAAACATGAAAATACCTGTAAATAAAAATACAATCATGGCTCCGATCGGGATCAAAGCAACTGCTAGTGAAGGCTGTTTCTTTTCTTTCATTATCATCCCTCTTTCAATAAAAAATAGATTCCTATTTTCTTATTGCAAATTCCGTGCCAGATTTAATATTCTCAATTTTCTGTAATCCTACCACTTTTTCCTGCCTACTTAGAAATCATTTCTGCATAATCCATTCAATTTTGCATACTGTACATATCAGCATGAAAAAACCTGGTTCCAAATGGAATCCAGGTTTTTGGTCATGCTTTATATATTTAGTCCAATTGAAATATATTTTACTTCTAGAAACTCTTCTAGTCCGTGATGGCCCCCTTCTCGGCCTAAACCACTTTCTTTATATCCTCCAAATGGCGCTTGTGCCGTTGATGGAAGTCCATCATTTAAGCCGATAATTCCGTATTCAAGTTCTTCACTTATTCGGAAAGCGCGACTTAAATTTTCAGTGAACACATAAGCAGCTAAGCCGTAAACGGTATTATTGGCTCTTTCAATCACTTCCTCTTCAGTTTTAAAAGTAGCAATCGCGGCTAGTGGTCCAAAGATTTCTTCTTCCACACACATCATTTGATCATTTACATTTGTAAGAATCGTAGGTGGAAAGAAAAATCCTTCTTCCCCCTCATACTTATCTCCTTGAAACACAATCTTTCCGCCTTTATGAATCGCATCGTCAAGAATTTCATTTACTTTATTTACCGCTGGTTGGTCAATAAGCGGTCCTATATCAATGCCTTCTTCCATACCGTTACCGATTTTCAGCTTGCTTAGTTCCTCTTTAAAAAGCTCGACAAATGGCTCAAGGATTCTTTCTTGTACGTAGATACGATTCGTACAAATACAAGTTTGGCCGGCATTACGAAACTTCGAGGCTAGTAGTCCCTTGGCTGCTTTCTCTAAATCTGCATCGTCCATGACGATAAAAGGTGCATTTCCACCTAATTCTAGCGAAATCTTCTTCACCGTCTCAGCAGCACCTCTCATTAGTACCTTTCCAACTTCAGTGGAACCTGTAAAGGTAAGTTTACGAACGCGCGAATCCTTTAACCAAGCATCACCAATTTCTTTTGATTTTCCAGTTACCACGTTAAACACACCAGCTGGAATGCCTGCTTTTTCTGCTAATTCTGCTAGTTTCAGAGCGGTTAGAGGTGTTTGCTGAGCGGGCTTCACCACCACCGTACAGCCAGCTGCAAGTGCAGGGGCTACCTTTCTCGTGATCATGGCCGCTGGAAAATTCCATGGAGTAATCGCTGCAACAACCCCAACCGGTTCTTTTCTAATTAAAATCCGTTTGTTTGGATGTGTGGCCGGAATGGTTTCTCCATAGATTCTCTTTCCTTCTTCTGCATACCAAGAGAGAAAACTATTGGCATAATTCACTTCACCGATTGCCTCATTTACTGGCTTTCCTTGCTCCATCGTCATCACTGTGCCAATTTCGACTTTATGCTCATCAATGAGGTGGAACCATTTCATGAGTAGCTGACTGCGTTCGTCTGCCGTTTTTTTGGACCAAGTTTTAAACGCTAGATGGGCGGCATCTACAGCAGCCTTTGCTTCGGGCGTTCCTCCATTAGGAATCATCCCGATCACTTCATTGGTTGCGGGGTTCATAACATTGATGAATGTCTCACACTCATCCCCGATCCATTGGCCATTAATATACATTTTGTATAACTGCTTTTTATGAAAAGCGATATTCGAACTCATCCGCTAACCCTCTCTTTATATATATTGGGGAGTTAAAACTGCTTCTAAAGATTCTTCTAAGATCAATAATCCTTCATGAAGTTGATCATCAGAGATTGTTAAAGGCATTAATAGTCTAATCACATTGCCAAATATCCCTGCGCTGAGTAACAGCAATCCTCTATTGGTGGCCTCTCGAATAATGCTACCAATCAGTTCTTTGTCTGGCTGTTTAGAAGTCTTATCTTTTACAATTTCAAACGCACACATCGCTCCTAACCCACGGATGCCATCGACTTGTTCAAATCGATCGGACCATTGTTGAAACTTGTTCATTACTGTTCTACCAATCCGTTCCGCTCTTGCATTCAATTGTTCTTCCTCTATTATATTTAGGACAGCAAGAGCAGCTTGGCACCCTAACGGACTCCCCGCATACGTTCCACCAATTTCTCCTGGCTGACTTACATTCATTATCTCTTCTCGGCCAATAACTCCGCTAATTGGAACACCAGCTGCCATAGACTTTGAGATTGTTAGAAGATCTGGCTCTACGCCAAAATGTTCAATGGCAAAGTAACGGCCGGTACGCCCAAAGCCGGTTTGAATTTCATCTGCAATAAATAATATTCCGTGTTCTTTACAAATAGTATAAACACGTTGCACAAATTCCCGATTGGGAACGATAAATCCTCCTTCTCCCTGCACCGGCTCCATGACTACTGCCGCAATCGTTTCTGGAGCGACCTCTGCAAGAAGGAATTGCTCAAACTGCTGGATCATATATTCAGTATACTGTTTTTCATTCATACCATTTGGCTTCCGATAATCATATGGATAAGGAGCTTTATATACCTCAGGAGCAAATGGTCCAAATCCATATTTATAAGGTTTTACTTTACTTGTCATCGTCATCGTCATTAACGTTCGTCCATGAAACCCTCTCGTAAACGACACAATTCCTTGTCTTTTCGTATACTTTCGAGCAATCTTCACAGCATTTTCAACCGCTTCTGCCCCACTGTTAAAAAAAGCCGCTTGTTTGGGAAAACTGCCGGGGGCGAGCGTGGTTAATTTTTCCGCCAACTCGATATAAGATTCATACATCATGACATTAAATCCGGTATGAACAAAGTGATCCGCTTGATCCTTTATAGCCTGAACAACCTTCGGGTGGGAATGACCAACATTGATCGTTCCTATAGCACCAGCAAAGTCGATAAAAATATTGCCATCAATATCCTCTACCAAGGCTCCTTCCGCCTTATGAACAAATGCAGCACAATTGTTGCTAATACCTTGTGGAACAACTCTTTTCCTTCTATCTAATAATTCCTTTGATCGTGGTCCCGGGATGGACGTTTTGATTTGAACAAATTGTTTCATGGATCAGACACCTTCCTTAATGGAAAAAGGAGGCACCCCTCCTTTTCCACATCTAAAATTTTTTAACGAATGGTTTGTAGTACTTCTTTAAAGGTTTGTATAACTGTATTTACTTCGTCATATTTAATCGTAAGTGGAGGCTCAATTCGAATCGTTTTCGAGTTTACTAGAGTTCCTGCAACAAGAATTCCTCGTTCAAACATGCCTTTCGAGACTTCCCATCCAATTTCATCACGTTCAAATTCGATTCCGATCATCAAACCTTGGCCTCGAATTTCCATTACAAGATCTTCATGACCTTCGGCAGCATCTTTTAATCCTTGTAAGAAATATTCTCCTACCTCTGCAGCACGAGCTGGTAAGTTCTCTTCTAACAGAACGTCAATCGTTGCAATGGCAGCCGCACAGGCAAGTGGGTTTCCACCAAATGTAGTTGTATGCATGAACGGATTATCAAACCAGCTTTTAAACACCTTTTCTTTTGCAACGATGGCACCTGCTGGCATCACACCCCCACCAAAAGCTTTGGCAAGACAAAGAATATCAGGAACGACTTGATACAAGTCCGATGCGAACATTTTACCTGTACGCCCCATACCCGTCTGTACTTCATCGAATATTAGTAATGCATCATATTGGTCGCATAGCTCACGAACCTGTTGAAGGTAACCTTCAGGTGGTAGAATGATTCCACCTTCCCCTTGAATCGGCTCTAACAATACCGCAGCCACATCTTCTCCAACAAGTGCACAGGTTTCAAATGTTTTTCTCATCATATCCATGTCACCAAACGGTACATGGCGAAAACCTGGTATCAAAGGTAAGAATGGTTTACGGAACACTCCTTTTGCTGTTCCTGAAAGCGCCCCGAGACTTTTCCCATGGAAAGCATGAGTAGTTGAAATAAAGGTCGTTCTGTCACTATACATTTTGGCTAGTTTTAATGCTGCCTCCACACTTTCCGTTCCGCTATTGGTAAAGAAAGAATATTTTAAATCACCTGGTGTAATGTCTGCTAAAATTTTTGCTAACATCGCACGTAGTGGATCTAATAAATCTTGGCTATGCAGAGCTTGACGCTTTAATTGATCACTAACCGCCTTCACGACTTTTTCATTACGATGACCAACATTGTAAATACCAAAGCCACCAAGACAGTCAATGTATTCCTTGCCATTCACATCCTTAAAACAGGAATCTTTATCTGACCATTCAACCGCTGCCGATAGTCCTCCCTCTGTAACGGTTTTTCGGTAATCAAGGAATCCCGGATTCACGTGGTCACGGAAATGCTGGATGGTTTCTTTCGAAATCCAGTTGGCCTCCGCCTCCGTAATCTCCTCTTTTTCTATCATTTCTAACACCTGTTTAATGTACTGATGTACGTTCTTTTCCTTTACTTCCTCTTGTTTCCTCTCAATATTTGTACTCATATGCTCTCTCCTATTCACGTTTTATTTTGAAAACCAACCGATTGGTTCGACTTGTAAATTTACATTAATCTGCTTAATCTCTTGGAATGTTTCTAGACCGTACGTTCCAAGCGCTCGACCAAACCCACTTTGCTTATATCCGCCCCATGGCGCCTCGTTGTACGTATTATGGAAGGTATTAATCCAGGTAATTCCAGCTCGTAATTGTTTTACAACTCGAAGTGCCTTTGCTCCATCTTTCGTAAAAACAGCTCCAGCTAATCCATATTGGGTTCCATTCGCTAACGCAATGGCTTCCTTCTCATCTTTGAATTTTTCGATTACAACGACTGGACCAAAGATTTCCTCCTGAACAATTCTCATACTTAAGTTTGCATCAACAAAGACTGTAGGCTCTACAAAGTATCCGTCCTGCAAACCCTCTTTTTCAATTCGCTTGCCCCCACAAACCAATCGAGCTCCTTCGTTCTTTCCAATCTCTATATAGGATAGAACTCTTTCCAAATGCTCTTTGCTTACTAAAGGACCCATTTCTACTTCTTGATCATTTCCTGGTCCCACCTTGATTTGATTCGCACGTTCCACAAAGCGAGAAACAAATTTCTCGTAAATCCCTTCTTCTACTAAAATACGAGAACCTGCTGCACAAATTTGTCCTGCCCCTGCGTAGATACCAAATAATGCGTAATCGACCGCTGTTTCAAAGTCAGCATCAGCAAACACAATATTGGGTGATTTCCCTCCAAGCTCCAAAGATAATTTCTTAAGGCTGTCTGCTGCTACCTTCATAATTTGTTTCCCTGTCTTTGTACCACCTGTAAAAGAAACAAGGTCAACGTCCTCGCTCTCTGCAATTGCATTTCCAACAACCACACCAGATCCCATCACCATATTGGCAACACCTTTTGGCAAACCTACTTCTTCAAAAATTTCAAATAATCTTGTTGGAGTTATTGGAGTCACTTCGGACGGTTTATAAACCACCGAATTTCCTGCGGCAAGTGCCGGCGCTAGTTTCCAAACACTTAATAATAAAGGATAATTCCACGGAACGATTAACCCACAAACACCAACTGGCTCACGGACAACGATCCCTTGCACCGGATCGGAGACGGGGTAGGTCTCACCATTAGGCTTTGTAATTAAACCCGCATAATAACGGAAGCATGCAGCGGCATCCGCCACATCAAAGCTAGCTTCCCTTAATGGTTTTCCATTGTCTAATGTTTCTAGTTCGGCTAACTCCTTTGCTCGCTCCTCCATTTTTTCTGCAATTTTAAATAAGTAAGCTGCTCGTTCAGCTGGAGGAGTTTGTGACCATATTCCACTTTCAAAGGTGGACTTTGCGATCTGAATGGCTTCTTTTACATCCTCGATTGTTCCTTCCGCTGCTTGTGCAATCACTTCACCCGTTGCTGGATTATAAATGTCACGTGTTTCTTTATTTTGTGATTCTCTCCATTCGCCATTGATATACATCCTTAATGCATGCATGTTAATCAATCCTCCTTTTTTATAAGTAATGCAAGAACCGTGCCAACACTTATCTCTTTGTTTACAAGGACCCAATAAAAAAAGTTATGCATTTTTGCATAACCCTAGCTAATTTTGCATAACTTCTTTTTCTATATAAAAAATGGCACAGACAATTGCCTGCACCACTCAATTTAAAAGGAGACTTCTCCATATTTGGCTTGTCTATCATTCATGATTTTTTGATACTTTCTACTAACGGAGGACTGGCTGATGCCGAGTGCTTTTGCTGCTTTTGTGGTGGTTTTATATTGCTTCATCGCTAGCATTACTAATTGCTCCTCAATATAGTCTTGTGCTTCCTGAAGCGGCATGACATTCGTGAATACTGGTTTCTCTTTATTAAAATTACTAGTAAAGGATAAAAATTGATTCACAAAATCAGCATCTAGAGCTGGATGATCAGCCGACACCGCTAATCGTTCAATCATATTTTGAAGCTCTCGAATATTTCCTGGCCATGAGTATACTTCAAGTAAATTCAATGCGTCTGGTGTAAAATGATAGTTTTTATTGTATTTTTCATTCAGCCTTTGAAGAAAATGATACGCTAACAGTGGTATATCTTTTGTACGTTCGCGTAAAGGCGGGACATGAATAGGAATGACATTCAAACGATAATATAAGTCCTCACGAAAGGTTCCTTCTTGAACCATTTTTTCTAGCTTTTTGTTTGTTGCTGCAACAATTTGTACATTGATCGGTATCGGAGTTGTACTTCCAATTGGAACGACTTCTTGTTCCTGAAGAACACGTAACAATTTTACTTGAAGGCTAACGGGCATTTCGCCAATTTCATCTAAAAATAAAATACCTTGGTCAGCTTTTTGAAAATAACCCTCTTTCCCATTTTTATCAGCACCAGTAAACGACCCTTTGCTGTACCCAAACAACTCGCTTTCTAATAGATTCTCAGGAATTGCCCCACAATTAAGCTTTAGAAACGGTTGGTTTGCGCGGCTTCCACTTTGATGAATGGCTTGCGCAATCAATTCCTTTCCTACACCTGATTCTCCCGTAATGAGAACCGTAGAGGAAAAATGAGAAATCTTCGTCACATGCTCCATAATTTGTTCCATATTGGGACTACAGTAAATGAGTCGGTTAAAGAAGCGATCTTTATTTTTAATCCTTTCAAGCTCCTGCTTATATTGGTCCGATTGCTTTTTCACTTCTCGTAATTCAGATTTTAACTTTGTTGTCTCTGTAATATCCCTTGAAGCAATAATGATACGATCAATATTGCCATTTTCATCAAATATCGGGTTACCTACCGCTAAAATTCGCTTATTTCTCTTTGTTTCCTGAACGATTGATACCTTTTTCTTCTGTTCCAACACTAACCGGGTAACAGACGGTGTGAATAGACCTTCCCCTTCAAGCTCCAGAAGATTCTTCCCAGTTAACTCCTTTAACTCCACTCCCCAAAAATCGGAAAGAAACGTCTCACTATATCGAAGCAGCTCCCCTTTATGGTTTACTACTAAAATTTCGTCATAAATCGTTGATAAAATGGCATTTAAATCTTTATTCAAATTTTTGATATGTTCAATTTCCATGGCCATATCCTCAACCATCGGCAAATCTTGAACGATAATAATAATTCCTTCTACTTCATTATGAAAATCGAAAATCGGACTATAATCCACTAGAACACCCATGGTATCAGTGATCTGAATTTGATTTAATATCGTTTGACCTGCTGCAAATACTTGGTGAATATGCTCCCCGTGGAAAATGGAGTCAGCTGGTTTTCCGGAAACATCCTCTGAAGTTAGCTTCGTCATCCGCAGGCCTGACTCATTAAAGTTTATTATCTTCTTTTCTCGATCAACAACGAATATTCCCATTGGAATAGAGGTTAATATCACCTTTAGTAAATCGACACTTCCATGCGGCTCTTGCTTGAATAATAGTGCAAGAACATCCTCCCGTTTGACATAACCTGATGGCTTCCCTTGATCATCAATCACAAGGGCAAACGGTTCGCCGATAATTTGAAAAAGAACAGGAACAGAAATCGTGTTATTTAACTTGGACACGTTGGTCATGGGAACTGCTTTTGCTTGAAAAATGTTTGATAGACTGCTAGTTTCGCTAAGAGGAATATCTTTCATTTGAATATAGGAGATGATCTCCTCATCCTTTTTAAGAAAAAGAATGGGCTCATTATGCTGTTTAAGACATGCTTCCCATTGTTCTTCATCGTCATTTAAATCAATGGAGATGATGGGTCTTATCTTATCTTTTTCTAAAGTAAACAAACGTCCCCCTCCTTCTATCCTTTTCTTTCAATTATATACTGCAAAAATATTAATTTTCAAATTTTCGGATAAGTAAGAAAAAGGAGATGGATCAGCCATCTCCACACACATTAGTCACTCCCTGTTGGAATCAAATCATCTTTAATAAAGGCTAGGACCATGCCAGGTATAATAGAGTCACCTGCTTTTACTTCTATAGAAATGATTTCTCCACTAAGACCCACGCTCACTGTTTCTAGATGTCCATTTTCCGTTCGAATCGTAAATAACTTTTCCCATTCATAAATTCTTGAATGAACCTCAATCGCTACTTCTTCTACCTTCCCACTAACAGCACTTACAACAAATTCGTGATTCATGCCTCTCCCTCCTAGATTAATATTGATCAGATACACTTTTATGGTTAAGCACCATCTTAAAAAAAGTCTTACAATCCTCGATATCTACATCAACAATTGCTAATCTTTCAGCCCAATGCTCTTCATTGTCAATATCCTCTTGGCACATTAACGCCCACTTCCCCGCTTGCATAGAAACAACCATTGCTTTATCAAAAAACTGATGTGAATAAACAATCGTAAAATCATAGCGGTGCGATCCAATCGATAAGCAATAATAATGGATGGGTTGCGTTTCTCTTTCTTCTAATAACACCTCAACCATTCCGGCCAACCCCTTTCATATTTTGATCCAGCCACGAAGCTGTGACGTTTCTGCTAAAGCCTGGATTCCCACGATATAAGCAGCTACCTTTAAGTTTGTACGATACTTTTTACTCACATGGAGGATTTGCTCAAAGCTGGTTTCCATTTTTTCTTTTAGTTTTTCATCCACCTCTCGCTCCGACCAATAATATCCTTGATTGTTTTGGCACCATTCAAAATAAGAGACAATCACTCCTCCTGAATTTGCTAATATGTCTGGCACCACAAGGATCTCCTTTTCCTCAAGTATGTTTATCGCTTCCTTGGTGGTCGGTCCATTCGCTGCTTCAAGTACAATTTGACATTTTATCTTTTCAGCATTACGTTTCGTAATCTGACCACCAAGGGCTGCCGGAACAAGGACGTCACACTCTTTTTCTAATAATTCTTGATTTGAGATTGTTTTCTTAAATAAATTCGTTACTACTCCAAAGGAATCACGACTATCCATTAAATACGGGATGTCTAAGCCCTTTTCATCATAGATGCCACCTAGCACATCAGAGATGCCAACGATCTTCGCTCCTAACTCATACAAGTACAATGCCAAATGACTTCCTACATTTCCAAAGCCTTGAATGATAATTTTTAAATCTTTTATGGGAAGGTTCTTTACTTCTAACACCTTTTGAAGTGTATATAGTAATCCTTTTGATGTAGCCGTTTCGCGTCCTTTTGAGCCTCCTAAAGCAACAGGCTTTCCGGTAATAAATCCTGGATTATCAAACTCCCGAATAAAGTTGTATTCATCAAGCATCCAAGCCATAATCTGTGAGTTCGTGTATACGTCGGGCGCTGGAATATCCTTTGTTGGTCCGACGATTTGGCTGATCGCTCTCACATAGCCCCGGCTTAACCGTTCCAGCTCTTGTAAGCTCATTGTTCGAGGATCACACACAATTCCCCCTTTTGCCCCTCCATAAGGAAGACCTGTAATTCCACATTTCATGCTCATCCAACCAGCTAAGGCTTTCACCTCTTCTGGTGTAACGTCTGTATGAAATCGAATGCCACCTTTTGTAGGACCTGTCGCATCATTATGCTGAGCACGAAATCCTCGAAAAATCTTGGTCGTGTGATCATCCATGCGAACAGGGATTTTCACCTCAAGAAAACGCAATGGTTCTTTTAAAAGCTCAAACACTTCGTCAGGATAGTTTAGAATATCCATCGCTTCTTTTAAGATCGAATGAAATTCTATCAAGGGATTGTCTTGAATTCCTTCCTTTCTTTCTACCATTTGATTTTTCGACTCCACGATTGAGTCAGCCATGATAACACCTCATTTTTCGAATTTACATTTGAGAGATGCAAGAGCCGTGCCAACTCATGAAGTGGCGAAAAGAAGGCAATTTCCTTCGACCGTGACGTAATCCTTCCAATGGTACTGCATAGATTATTCGATTCTGCATAATTTCCAACCATAAAAAAAATCCCCTTTAAGAGGATGCGGTTATATATATTCACCAACATACATCGATTATTGATTTCTGCATAAAAAAGAAATTTCTCCCATCACTTTATAATTATTATAAATAACCGATATAAATGATACACCATGTCTCTTTGTACAGAGATAGAACTTCACAACAAAGGAGAACTCCATGTTTACCGTACCAGACTCCATTTTCATTCTAGAAAGTGAGTATAACTTTTCACTTGTCATATTATCTATAATTATTGCCTGTAGTGCCTCTTATACCGCACTTTCTTTGAATGAAAGAATCCAACAAAATAGCTTCTTTCATCGTTTTATTTGGATTGGATTAGCTTCCGTAGCCATGGGCTTTGGCATTTGGTCCATGCATTTTATTGGGATGGGTGCAATTAATCTTCCATTTGATATGCAATACGACCCTTTTGTAACGCTCCTTTCAATTTGCCCTGCCTTAATCGCATCGCTTTTAGCCTTTTATATAGCTAATCGCCAGAAAAAGAGCATCTTTGCCTTTATTATTTCTGGAGTCGTTATGGGATTGGGCATATCAACGATGCATTATATGGGCATGGCCGCAATGAAAATGGAGGTTCATCATGCCTATAGGCCTGGGATATTTACTGCATCCATTGTGATAGCAATGACTGTTTCCTTCGTTGCGCTTTACATTTTCTCTTCATTACAACGACTGATGGACCGTAGATTGATCAAAATCGTGACAAGCTTAATCATGGGCTTAGCGATTTCTAGTATGCACTATACCGGGATGGCTTCTGTTGTTTTTTATGTAGATGCTAACACAGTGATTTCTACAAACCACTCTCATGAAAATCATACATGGATTCTAGTGCTTGCGGTTACCATTGGAACTTCCGTTTTGCTTATTCTATCTAGTTTATCAGGCGCATTGGATCGATACGTTGATTACCGAATGAACTTTTTTGATCCATTAACGAAGCTTCCGAACCGACGTCAGTTTGAAAGGACCATTCATCAACTATTACATGCTAATACAGTAGCTGTTCTTCATATTCATGATCTAGAAAAATGGAATATTGGATATGGATACAAATTTGGAGATAGAATTCTTACTGAAGTAAGTCAGTTACTATTGCAGTTAAATTCCACTTCTTTAGAGGTGTACAGAGTAGAAGGCAACCGATTTGCTTTTATTTGTAAGGAAGAATCAAATGAAAGACTCAAATTAACATTAGAGAGAGTTTCTTCTATTTTAAAAGTTCCTTTACAGTTCGATGACCATACTGTTCTTGTTAATACCGTCTGTGCAATAGCTGTTAAGGAAAACAATGAAACCGCAAGCCAGCTTTATGCTAATGCGGTTGCAGTCCTGCATCACCCGTCAATTGAGTATAATAATCAAATCGTTGAGTATGATCCGAAGATCCATACGTATAACTTTGAACAGCGCCTCTTGTCTGATATTGATTTGGCTATGGAGAAAGATCATTTGTATCTAGTGTATCAACCAAAAATTAATGCCTCTTCCCAGGAAATCTCAGGTGTCGAAGCACTCATTCGATGGAATCACCCGGTTCATGGCTTTCTATCACCCGGTCTGTTTATTCCTGCATTGGAGAAAAGCGGAAAAATGTTTGATGTGACTGATTGGGTCATTGATAAAGTATGTCAGCAGCTCGATCAGTGGAATAAAGACGGTCATCCTGTATTACACGTAGCTGTTAATATTCCTGGCACCTATATCACATCAGCTAGACTGTTAAAAACTCTTAATCATTGTGTGGATAAATATGATATTTTGGCAAAAAATATCGAACTAGAAATCACCGAAACGAGCGTGGTAAGTGATATTGAAAATGCGATACGGGCAGTTGGAGACATACGAAAACAAGGGTTTTCTGTAGCTCTTGATGACTTCGGTACAGGTGTTTCCTCATTGTCGTATTTAAAAAGATTACCCATTTCCACGTTAAAAATTGATAAATCCTTTGTAGACGGTGTACCAGAGTCAAAAAAAGAATCTGCGATTATTACCGCTATTGTCTCTCTCTGTCATTCATTGGACATTGAAACAGTCGTTGAAGGGGTAGAAAATGTGAAGCAATTCAACTATTTAACCTCCCTGCCCAAGAGCCCAACTATTCAGGGCTTCTATTTTGCAAAACCAATGAAACAAGAGGAACTAATCTCTTGGATGAAGCAGTTCCATTCGCAATGTAATGAAGTTACACCTTCTTTATAATCTGCTTAAAAGGTACCGCGCACGTTGATGCGGTACTTTTTTTGATGTCTGCTGCGAGATTATAATTGTTCACGTAATTGAAAAAAAATCTGCATCGATCTTCCCTCTTTCTTTTGTAATATAAAGAAGTTCCCACATATTTCTTACATAGGAGGGGCATTTTATTACCTATTAATAGTGTAAGGAGAACCCAAAGTGAACGAAAAATTATTCAAGATAATTAATCAATACTCAGGTCGTTTTTCTCCCTTGGATTTTTTAATGATATTTGTATCAAATAAAACTCGGTATGTCTTTGTCTTTATGTTAATTTTTATGTGGTTTAAAAATGGTCCTCACAGAAAAGCAGTTTATAACGCGGGGCTATCTGCTGGGATTATGTTATTTCTCCATACTTTGATTAAGTTGTTTTATTTCAAACCAAGACCTTTTGTGAAAAGACGAGTTGGAATTCTTATTCCTTCAAAAAGGGATTCGACCTTTCCAAGTAAACATACATTACTTGTTTTTGCTATTTCGACTTCTATTTATCTTTATAACCGTGTAATAGGTTCCGTGTTATGGGTATTAGCTTTATTAACTGGAGTCTCTCGTATTTGGGTAGGCCACCATTATCCGTATGATATTATAGGCAGCGCAGTTATCGCTACCTTGACCAGTATGATTATAGATAAAACCACAAGGGGAAATTTTGTACGTTAAATAGAAGCTCTAAACACACCTTAAAGAATACCCATCACAAAGATGGATATTCTTTAATTAATGCTTTTTTAATTGGTTTTTTCAGGGCCTTTTTTTGGGACTAATTCTTCTGCAATTTCAGCTAACCCAGCCATATTCCCCATTTTACTCATTTTCCCTATATCTATATTATTCATTATGTTATTAACAGGAGATTGTGTCTTTTTATTTCTTCTTAACCGAATAGCAGCTGCACTAACTCCTAAACTTAATAACGAACCCCATATCCAGCCCTTACCATTCCTTTTCTTCCCGAACAATGCCATTAAAGGGTTTCTTCTTAATTGAAAAAATGACGTAATCCACTTATTCATTTTATCCCCACCTTCTTTTGTTTTATAAAGCTTCGTTTTCAATATTAGAATTCTCCTTATAAACATAAGCATCCTGATAAAAATTTGGGTTCTATTGTATAAAACTTCCTATAAAAACACCGGAAATATACCACACAAGCAGATAAATTTTAACATGAATGAAAAAGAATCCGATTCGGATGAGGAACCTTATAAAGAAAACCCTTAACTATTAAATGGCTTACATTCCAGTTTTGGCCACTTCACCTAAGGAGGGTTCAAACATATAATTATAATGAGGTGCTTACTATGTGTGTTTCTAATCATGCATTTGAATTACAGGCGTATAAACTGAGTGAACAAATAATTAAGCATACCATTTATCAACCTGTGAAAGTCATTTATTTTGGGGAGAAAGAGGCAAAGGCAAACCAAATTAGTGCAATCGAGCTAATTACAAAAATTATTTTGCAGGACAACGAAGGGCAGGTTTACGAGGTTGAACCGAGCGAAAATGGGGTAAGGTTTGCCAAGGGCGAGATCACCTATCAAGAGTATTTAAGTCGAGAAAAGAAGGATATAAGGAATCTAATTACTTACTCTTCTGCTTCCATTGGCTTCCTATTTATTATGAGTTGGGCATTGGTTGGATATTTTCTTTAAAAACCATAAAAAAGACATGACAGAGTTGTCATGTCTTTTTTGCAGTATGCCTAATGCTCTTCTTCAGCAGCCATTGCATCAGCCTTCGTTTTATGAATGGTTCCAAAAGGATGCTGTGGAGGAGCGTAGATCGAGTAAAGTTTAAGTGGTGTATTCCCCGTATTGATAACATTATGCCATGTAGCTGCTGGGATCATAATAGCAAAATCATCAGCTACTTTTCTCTCAAAGTCTAACTTATCCTTCTGGGCCCCCATTCGAACAATCCCTTCACCTTCTTCAACCCTTAGAAACTGATCGAGATGAGGATGTATTTCTAAGCCAATGTCCTCTCCCACATTAATGCTCATTAAGGTTACCTGTAAATGAGTTCCTGTCCAAAGGGCAGTTCGAAAGGTTTCGTTTTGCTTGGTGGCTTCATTAATATCCACAACAAAAGGTTTTCCTCCATAATCCGTTACACGAGGGGAGAGTTCTTCACTTAAAAACCTGAGACTTTCAGCATTCTCTTGTTCTCCCGTTAATGCCCATAAAAATACATTTTGTATCATTGGATGTTGAATAAGCGAAAAACCTTTTTGATATTCTTCATATCCCTTTACTTCAGCTTCATACGCCTTTTGCAGTCCATCTCTGTAGTCATCAAACGAGATTTGTTCGAGTTCGTATACTGGAACAGTCCCAGTAAGTTGAATATAAAGATAGTTTAACTGAGTCAGTTGAGCTTTTTTTCTTTCTAATGCAGACAAAATATCATTCTGATGCATTTCATTTGGAGCTACATGAACTAACTGTCTGTATAGCTCAATGGCTTCTGCTTCTCTTTTTATTCCATTAAGCAGGACATCAAATACTGGTTGAACACTCTCCTCATGAGTTCTATTCATATAATTGGAAGAATAAGTCGAAGTATTTACCCAATACGGATATGAATACGGATTTGAAACATAATACATGTTGGTCATTCCCTCCAGAATTTTATAAACCATCATATGCCTCTAGGTAAAAAATGTACTTTGATTTACAGAATTAACATAGTTGACACAATCACTAAATCATTGAACCAAAGCAATCTATGTTATATTCAAGATATAGTTTTTAGAGATACGGTACATGGAGGAGGATTGAATATGAAATTTATTGTAGAGAAAGAATGGGTTCTTAAGAATCTGAATCAGAGGGATGTAAGAATGATCGATTGCCGATTTGCACTTGCTAACCCTGAATTAGGAAAGCTAGAATACGATCAAAATCATATTTCAGGAGCCGTTTATTTTGATTTAGAAAAGGACCTTTCAGGACAAGTGGGTATTCATGGTGGAAGACACCCTCTGCCTGACATAAATGAATTAAAAGAGAAACTTGAAATGGCAGGTATTGATCAGGATACAACTCTTGTCGCTTATGATAACGGTGAAGGAGCCTATGCAGCTAGGTTTTGGTGGATGTTATCTTATCTTGGACATAAAAAAGTATATGTACTTGATGGAGGGTATAAAAATTGGACAAAAGCCAATTATCCAACTACAGCTGATGTACCTGTTTTTGAAAAATTGGATTTCCAAATCGACCTACAGCCTGATTTATTGGCTGACATAAAAGATGTGCAAGAAGTCGTATCTGGAAGTTATCCAAACATCGTATTAATTGACTCACGCGAGAACAAAAGATACTTAGGAATTGAAGAGCCAATTGATAAGAAGAAAGGCCATATTCCAGGCGCTATTAATAAGCCTTGGATGGAAGGACTTCATGAGGGGTATTACCATTCAGTAGAAAATCAAAAAGAGAGATTTTCAGATATTGATCCTGATAAGGAACTGATCGTTTATTGTGGGTCGGGAGTAACTGCCGTTCCGAACTTCCTAGCATTAAAAGAAGCCGGCTTTGAACATGTGAAACTGTATCTAGGAAGCTTTAGCGACTGGATTTCTTATGAAGACAATGAAATAAAATGAATGTGAAAAGCCTATAAAATAGTGTGAGAATTGTCTCACGCTATTTTTCTTTTAAACACATTCGAAAGAACACCCTTTTTACAATGACAATATTTGTTGTGCATTTTAAATATGTTGTCAATTCATTCGGACTTCCAAGAGCAAATTTATTCAATTCCAGTCCGAACCTCCAATGGATTTGGACACTCAAAGGCAATTTCTACTCAAGTCTTGTCCGAATACCCTCTGGATTCGGACTTCCAAAGGCAAATTCCAGTCAAGTCTTGTCCGAATACCCCATGGATTCGGACACTCAAAGGCAATTTCTACTCAAGTCTTGTCCAAATACCCTCTGGATTTGAACTTCCATAGGCAAATTCCTTCAAGTCTTGTCCGAATAACCCATGGATTCGAATTCCCTAAGGAAAATTCTTGTAAGTCCAGTCCGAATACCTTTGGATTTCACTAGTTAAGCTTTCTTTTATACTATTTTATTCACTTTTTTGTTGTGCTAATTGAAGGGCCGTGTCTGATGCAGTAAAATCAACCGTTAATTGTTCGCTCAAGTTATGAGGATGATAAAACAAAAACGGAAGATTGTATCAAAGTAATATTAAAGCCATAAAAAAACCGACCTCCTTTACCAAAAGAGGTCGGTTTCATTCATTTATTACTTAAATCCAGTTGAACTGATCCACTGCTGCCCCTCTTCTTCAGGGTTCCAATCATTGAGGATCAACTGTCCGTCTTTTGATACTTCAAGTGCCTTTGCGTTATGAACAGAAGTAATTCTCCATGTACCGTTATCATTTTTTGAAATGATCCAACGCTGATTATTATAGCCGAGATAATTATATAGCTGTATTTTATTTTGGCCGGTATCATAATCAAGTGCTTTGCCTCCCTCGGTTCGGATCGAGTACGAATCATACTCATCACCAGTTGGAACCAACTCCCAATTTGTTGCATTATCTGAGTCGGATACAGTCACTGGCTCTCCATTTTGAGACGAAGCTGTATATATGGCTTGATTTGTTGCTTTATTTGTAAAGCTTGTTTTCATTAAGTTTGCCTCTGATATTTGGCTAACTTTCACATTCTGATAAGAAGCTTGACCTCCAAATACATTGACACCAAAATGTCCTTCTGCAAAGGTGCCATCCTTTATATCTATGATTTTTTGTCCATCTACTGTAATCAGAATGTGAGGGCCTTTTGCTTCAATTTTTACCTTATACGTTTTTCCAGGTTGTATAAAGGCAGGTACTCTCCCTATGACCATTCGATCTTCAAAGTGACCATCTATTTTGTAAAACAGACGAAAAGCTTTCATATTCGGATCAAGATTGAAGTAATATCCGCTTCTTCCGTCTTCACTAGCCCTGAACAAAATGGACCCCGCTCCACCTGTTTCACCCAGCATCATATCAGCTTCATACGTAAAGTCTCCAGCCGATTCACTAGCGACATAATTGGCATCACTTGTATACGTTCCACGAATGCCGTTTTCTGTGACGGTCCATTTGGAAGCAGAGATATCTGACTTCCATCCTGATAGATTCGTATAAAACTCCCCTTCAAATACCCTCACAACAACACTTTCAGAAATTTTTCCATTTGGGGTAAAGGCGGTAATAACCGCTTCTCCTTTCCCACCGGCTTTAAGTACTACCTTCGAGTTAGTTGAGGAGGCAATCTTTACTACGTTCGGGTTGCTAGATTTCCATTTAATTGGCTGCGTACCTTTTCCTTTTCCAGTCTCCATGGATGCGAATAAGATAAGTTCATCACCCTTGCTCATCTCTCTTTGTTTCGTTTCCATGAAAATTTTTGCAGTCTCCGTATTGTCTTCCGTCCAAGTGTTAGTTAAAGAATGGACTTTTAAGGAGAGTACATTCACTTCTCCACCCTTCGTGTAAAAGCTCATGCTACGGCTGGATGGATCAGGGAAAATAACATCAGAAAAAACAACTTTTCCATCATTTGCAAATACTTCAATGGATGAATCATCTACAAAAATATTTAGTTTGATGCGCTTTTTTTCAGGCTTTAAAGGTGCTTCGTGTAAAGTAGAAAATGAGCTAGAGAAATCCGTCTCTCCTGACTCTGCACGATTAACAAACATTAGGTTTTCCCCTGTTTTGTATCCCACAACTGTTTTTTCTTCCACACCTTCACGAACTTGAAAACCAAATTCGGTTGTAGGGCTATTAGTTGGTATTTCAATTTCCGCCTCAATCTCAAATGATCCTGAAGAAAGTCCTTTTAGCAGGTTCGATGCATTGGTTGGATGGATAACTTTGTTCTGCGTCTCAAAGATAGTGTTTCGAATGGACTGCAGTTCCTTAATTGGAGCTTGTGCTAGTCTGATTCCTTCCTCCGTATTCACTAGTCTGACTTCCCTCGGAATCGACAGCTCCCCCTTCCAACCGGTCGTTGGGAAAGCAAATGGATAATCCCAGTTTGTCATCCACGCCATCATCACACGACGGTTATCTGGCATATTGGCAAAGGACATGGATGCGTAAAACTCTTTCCCGTAATCTGTTTTGAGCACCTTTCCTGCCGTATTGTCATTGACGAATTTTCCATCAGCCGTTAAATGCCCGATAAAATATTCTGCATCAGACCCTTGCGTCTTTGGATTTGCTCCCGTGCTGATCATAAGAACCCACTTTTTCTCTCCTGTTCCGTCTACCTGAAGCTCAAACAGATCAGGGCATTCCCACACACCACCACGAACATAATCTCCATATCCGAAATTATCCGTAAGTGTCCAATCTATTAAATTGGTGGACGTAAAGAAGCGAATATGATCTCCTCCTGATACAACCATCACCCACCGATTATTGGCTTCATCACGTACCACCTTCGGATCACGGAAGTCCCAGCCACCTGGGTCGTCCCCATTCTTACCTGGGTTTTCAATGACAATCGGGTGTTCCGTTGAATAGTTCCATGTTCGCCCCTGATCCGTGCTATACGCTAGACCAATTCGTTGGTTGCCATTCCATCCATCCGGATTAAACGAAGTGTAGTAAGCAATTAGCCCTTTTCCACCCGTATGAGTGAAAAGACCCGAAGCATTACTCGTATCCGCAATAGCTGAACCTGACCAAACATGACCGTGATCATTCCACGGTAACGCAATAGGAAGGCGTTTCCAGTTCACCAAATCTGTACTTACAGCATGAGCCCAAGTCCCTCCATCTTGGTGAAATAAATGATATTCACCTTCGTAATAAACAAGCCCATTCGGGTCACTAACAGAACCACGAGCTGGAGTATAATGATAATCTGGTCGATATTTTTCTTTATAATAGCTTGTGGTTGGAACCACATACACATCTTGGAAGGCAGCAGACCCAGAGGTTACCGTGAATCCTAGCAATCCAATTGAATAGGTTTTATCCGAAAATGTTACAGCCGCCTCTGAATATCCATCCACATACAGCTCGATTTGATCACCGTTTGCAATAACCTCAAGATGATGTTTACTAACTTCTTGGGAAGGATACGCCATTTCAGAGGTTTTCAGAATCGTACCATCCATCTTCTTCAATTGTGCTTTAACCGTGTTTCCTGCCTTAATTAGTACAGCCTCATATCCCTCTGTTCCTTGTTCATTTGTTCGAAAGGCGAGTGCTGCTTCTGATTGTTGCTCATCAAAAGAAATATTTCCTTCAAGAACAAAGTCACTTTCACTCGTATGAAAAACATTTTTCGCTTTTACACCATCAACAGCACTTCCTTTTAAGCCATGAATAGATGGTTCCCAAGTTCCTTCCTTAACAAGAGAAGAACCTAGATTAGTAGAAAGATCACTAACTTTTACATTTTGAAACAATGCAGAACCATTCCAGACGTTCAGTCCAAGAAACCCCTTCTCATAGGTGGCATTGTTCACATCAATAACGGGCTCATATTTATTACCCCAATATACTTTGATATTGTCTTCTACCACCTTCACCTTCAGATGATAGATTCCCCCCTCTTGCAGTGTGACTGGATATTCTTCTTTTAATCTTGTTTCGTCACGTGCATCCCGGAGTCGAATCATTCCCGCATTCGGGACAATTTGGAGCATATAGGAGTCCCAACCATCTTCATTCGAACGAAAGACTAATGTCGCGTCTGCATTCCTATCAATGACTTGTATATCTGCTTCATAAATAAAATCTTGAGAAGTAACACTTGAGATAGCCATTACATTCTCATTTGGTTCTGAGGTCAGCAATAATCCCTGTTGCGTGTCTTCTAATGACCCTTTTCCTTTCACTTGCCAGCCTGTTAGATTCGTATTTGCTTGTAATCCACTTTCTAAAATTGTTGCCCCCTCCTTCGGCTCAGTTGCCAATCCTGCCGTAGGGTGACTAACAAAAGTTCCTACTGAGGAAGCAAGTAGTGCAGCTACAAAAAATACAGAAGCCTTTTTTATGAAAGTTGGTTTCATCCTTTCCCCTCTCTTACAAATAAATGAATTTTTTACGGTTCTCATTAATCAAACCTTTCACTTCGTCCTCGGTCGGTAATGCTGATATAGCTCCGACTTTCGTACAAACCAATGCACCAACGATGTTGCTGTAAGAAATCACTTTTTTTAATTCATCAAAGTCTTCTAAAACAAGTGTAGGATTCTCAAAGATAGATAACTGATAGAGTGTTGCTCCTACAAAAGCATCTCCCGCTCCCGTTGAATCAACGGAAGTGACTTTTATGCTAGGAACCATCTCACACTTTTGTCCATTGGAGATCATTGTTCCCTCTGCCCCTAAGGTGACTGCCAAAACTTTCACTCCCATTCGATGCAAAGCCGTAATCCCTTCCTTTACATCGTCTAGCTCTGAGAGAATTCTTAATTCTTCCTCACTCACTTTTACAAAGTCAGCAATAGACATTCCTTGCTTTGACCAATCCTTAAAATCGTCCACTCTTCCTCTCCATAAAGAGGACCTATAGTTTGGATCGAACGATAGAAACTTTCCTCTTCCCTTTGCGTCCCTCATCAGACCTATATACGTAGATCGGAATGGTTCATTTAACAGGGCAGTTGCGGAACCGAAGTGAAGAATTTGATTCTTCATGATGCTCTCTTTATCCAACTCGTCCTCTGTTACAAACGCATCTGCACCTCGGTTGAAAATAAAATCTCTTTCGCCATCTGCCTTTAAGGAAACAAAAGCCTGTGTCGTTGGATGAGCTTGATCGAATAATAATAACGAGGTATCTACATGGCACTTCTCTAATGTTTGCTTTAAAAAATATCCAAATGGATCACTTCCTACCTTGCCAGAAAACTGAGCTTTTCCCCCTAACTTCACGATCGCTGCACAAACATTAGCCGGTGCACCACCAGCCTGTTTTTCGAAATGTTTTCCCTCTATTAAGTTCACGTCCACATCTGTACAGAAAAAATCAATCAGTAATTCCCCAATACAAAACACCGATGAATTGGTTGTCATACATCATCAACCTACCTTTTCAACATTCTCTAATTTTCGATTTACATCATTTCTCCCAAATGGAGGAAAGCTCAGCAAGTTCTACTGAAGAGATTTTGGTGATTCCATCCTTTGAAAAAATGACCATCTTGTTATATGGTTGATTCGGATAGACTAGACTTGTGCAAACAGCCTTTCCATCATTGGCAAATACCTCTACGGAAGATGTGTCTAGCCAAATTTGCAAGTGTAGTTGGTTGTTCTCTGTTTTTACAATTGCCTCCTGTATCGCAGCAAATGAGTCAGAGAAATGCTTGATTCCTGCATTCACCCGGTCAACCGTTAGCTTTTCGACTACCGCATCATACTGAATGATGACTTTTTCCTGAATCGAATTTTCAAAGATCACTCCAAACGAAGTAGAATCTCTTTTTTCAAAGGAGATATTCACTTCCATTAAGCTACTAAGCAAATCACAATGAAAGGGGTTGTTCGGTTCAAGTAATACTTCCTCAATAACTTCACTCTCATTTCGTAATACTTGAATCTCTGACACAACTTTCTGCACCACACGCACTCCCAATTCAGTAGTGGTGAGGAAAAGTTCTCTAGGCAATGTCATCGCACTACGCCACCCCTCGGTTGGGAGTAAGTTTGCATACCGCCAGTTGCTCATCCAGCCGATATAAATTCTTCTACCATCATCCTCAGGTACATCCGACCAGCTCACTCCTGCATAGTTATCTCTGCCAAAATCTAGCCAAAGAGTCGTATCATCACCATGTTCATTCACGAATGTCTTTCCATCGAATTGTCCAATGAAGTATTGTGTTCGGGAACCTTCTGGAAAAGCTGGGTCATCGCCAATGCTAACAAGCATGACCCATCGCGTATTGCTTTGGTCACCATCTACAGGCAGTTCGAATAAGTCCGGGCATTCCCACACTCCATCATGTGACCCTGCTTGATGGCCAAACTCACTAGCAAACTCCCACTCTATTAAATTACAAGAGGTATACAGGGTGACTGTTTGACCAGTTGCTAAAATCATCACCCATTTGTTGGACTCCGAATGCCAAAATACCTTGGGATCTCGGTAATCAGTAATCTCCTCGTCTGAAAGTACGGGATTTCCTTCATATTTTATCCAAGTTCGTCCGTTATCTTTGCTGTATGCCAGGCTTTGGCGTTGTCTTGGTCTCTCAGAATCCGGATACGTATCATGGCTCGTATAAATAGCTACTAATCCTGCTTTTCCATCAAAGAAGCCCGTCGTATCATTCCAGTCGACCACTGCACTTCCAGAAAAAATCGTGCCATGCTCATCCGGATATAACGCAATAGGAAGCTGCTCCCAATGAACCAAATCTTTACTCACTGCATGCCCCCAGTGCATCGGTCCCCATGTTGTACCAAACGGATGATGTTGATAGAACAAATGGTATTCTCCTTCAAAGAACACCATTCCATTTGGGTCATTCATCCACTTTTCTTCAGGGGAATAATGATATTGAGGTCGATGTATTTCTTTGTATCGTGTTTTAATCATGCTTTTTCCTCTCCTTTATAATAAATATAAGTAGAAGAAGGCTGTAAAAGGTTACAGCCTCGCTTCTATTTTCAGCATTACTGATTTCTGTCATAACCTGCTTGCTTAATTTCTAGCCAATCTTGTAAGCCTAGTCGGTCAAGCTCTTTTAAGTAGCTATCCCATTCTTTTTCCACTTTTCCGTTTTGAATCCACTCTGCCCGTTTTCTCATGACGAAAGCGAACAGATCTGTTTCAATCGCAGTTAAACGATCCAGGTCTTCGATTGAGAAGAACACTCTTGGATAAATATTTTCAGCTTGCATATGTGGAACCATAACGTCCTTCAACAAACCTAATCTCCATGCAGCATCATCTGGCTTTGTTGTTACCGTACCGTAATACTCATCAAGAATAGCTAACGGTCCGCCGATATTTGTCTTTTGTCTTAACTCTACTGGTGCCGTACCCTCTAAAGGTAAATGCTTCAGCATATTCGCTGCTTCGTCGTACTCAAAGATGTTCTGTTGCTTATCATCTCCGTATGTTCCCCAGTTATTTTGTACAGACTGAATCGGATCATAAAGCTCATCAATCCACTTCGCTGTTAATTCAAGATTTTTATTGGCACTCGTAATCACCATTCTTCCGCGTTCAAAGCCCATACCATTTGTTCTTGCCACGTTCACATTCCCATCTGGACCAGCAAGTGGTTTCATCACATCGTATTTATCGTTCATACCTGTAATATTTGCTTTATCCCATGTGAAGTAAAGACCATAGCGATTGTCTTTTCCTTTGGCGATGTACGTATTCCAATCTTGCTCAAACGCTTCAATATCAATTAACCCTTCTGCGTATAACTCATTTAAAAATTTGATTCCTTCCTTATACCCTTCATCGGAAGCAGTAAAGGCCACTTCCCCATCGTTTGTTACAACCGTATGATCCCAGTTCTCACCAAGGCCGAAAGATCCAAACAAGAAAGCTAAGTCTTCCCCACCTGGCTTATTAATAAATGACATCGGAATTTCATCGGCTTTTCCATTTCCATTTGGGTCCTGTGTTTTAAAAGCAATTAATACTTCTTTTAACTCTTCTGTTGTGGTTGGCATTTGTAGGCCTAATTTGTTTAGCCATTCCACGTTAATCCATGGGAGGTCATCTACAGAGTGAATGCTTTCTTTTCCAGAACCAAGCTCTTCGATCCAAGGGAAAGAATATATATGACCATCTGGTGCCGTCATCATTGCTTTATACTCAGGTGCTGCTTCAAGAACCTTTTGCAAATTCGGCATATACTTCTCAATTAAATCTTCAACCGGTACAATAGCACCGTCTTTTGCTAGTTTTAAAAGATCATAGTCTCCATATCCTGCGTCAATGATGGCATCTGGTAAATCTCCACTCGCCATCGCAAGATTTCTTTTTTCAACAAACACATCGGACGTGTAGTTTTTCCACTTAATATTCACACCTGTTTCTTCTTCTAGGCGTTGATAAATTACTTTTTCATTTGGATCCTTTGGAGCAAGTGGTGAGCTTTGGGTCATAAAGCTTAGTGTGACTTTTTCTTTAAGTGGGAAGCTCACATCCTCTAAGTTATACTCTTTCGATGCGGTTTCACTACCTTTATTGCTACATCCAGAAGCGATTAATAGGGTAGCTAAGGTAGCAGCTGCAATCTTTTTTCCTTTTTTCATAAAATTGACCTCCTAAGCATATTTGTAAGCATTTTCATTATTCTTTATAGTTAGTGGCTCATTATTTTAATGAACCGACCATAACACCTTTTTCAAAGTACTTTTGGAAGAATGGATACATCACAATAAGCGGTAGACTCGAAATGACAATTGATGAGTATTTAATCATTTCTGACAGCTTTTTCAGTTCAGCCATCGCCAACTGATCGCTAATCATTCCAGGATCTGTTGAGTTTTGGATCAATATGGAACGTAATACAAGCTGCAATGGATGAAGATTGGGGTCATCCAAGTAAATCATTGCATCAAAGTACGAATTCCACTGTCCTACGAATGCGTACATGGCTAAAACGAAAATAATCGGTTTTGATAGTGGCAGTACAATTTTAAAGAAGATAAGAAAATCAGAAGCCCCATCTACCTTCGCTGCTTCATGCAGCTCGTATGGAATTCCCTTGAAATACGTTCTTGCAAGGATGATATTCCACACATTGATGGCACCTGGAAGAATGATCGCCCAAATCGTATTTAACATCCCTAAGTCTTTTACAAGCAGGTAGGTTGGTATCAATCCACCGCTAAAAAACATCGTGATGATAAACATCGTCATAAAGAAGTTTTTTCCGACAAATCCGTTTACTGAAAGTGGATAGGCTGCAAACAGTGACACCACAACGGTAACAACCGCAAAGCCAACCGAATACAGAACCGAATTGATAAAGCCTTTTAGCATGGCATCATTTCCAAGAATGAGCTTATAGCCTTTCAAACTCCAATCCGAGAGATTAAAAGAGATTCCTTTATTTAATAGAACAGTTGGATCCATAAATGAGGCTAATACCACATACACTAAAGGAACCAATACGACTAACACTGCTAGAAAGAGAAAGATATTATTTAAGGTTAATATCATCCGGTCCATCCGCGTATACTTGATATTCATTGGTCTAACTCCTTTCTGATTAATATAATCCTTCGCCTTCATTCAGTTTCTTTACGATATAGTTCACGACAACTAGAAGGATAACGTTAATGATTGAGTTAAATAACCCAACTGCTGCTGAGTAAGCATAATCGCCTGCTTGTAAACCCACTTTGTAAACATAGGTTGGAAGAATTTCAGAAGTTGGTAGGTTCATCGATGTTTGCATCAAATACGCTTTTTCAAATCCAATCGCCATGATTCCCCCTGCACCTAAGATGAACGTTACAGCCATCAATGGTTTTAAGGTTGGCAAATCGATATGAATCATTCTTTGTATAATATTGGCTCCATCCAGGGTAGCAGCATTATGCAATTCAGGATCCACATTTGCTAGAGCCGCTACATAAATAATGGATGACCAGCCGGCTGCTTGCCAGATTCCAGATAGGATATAGATACTTCTAAAATAATCCGGGTCAGACAAGAACCCAATCGGCTCCCCTGTCAACATCGTGACCACCTGATTAATAGGACCCGTTGGTGATAAAAAGATAAAAAGCATCCCAACGATAACAACGACAGAGATAAAGTTAGGTGCGTACAGGACAAGCTGAACATTCTTTTTAATAGCTGCCCTTCGTACTTGATTCAACATAAGTGCAAGGATAATGGGAATTGGGAACCCAAGGATTAACCCGTAAAAGCTGAGTTTCAATGTGCTCATAAAAATCGTTCCAAAGTTTGGTGAGAACAAAAACTTTGTAAAGTTTTCAAAACCGACCCATTCGCTCCCAAGTATTCCTTTGATCGTACTAAAATCCTTAAAGGCAATGATCGCACCGTACATAGGAATATATTTAAAAACGATAGTGAGAATAATAGCGGGTGCAATTAACAAATAGAGAAAATAGTTTTCTCGGATATAACGTAATTTCTTGCTTAGGTTCGTCACCCTTTTCTCCGCATGATTCGGGATCGCAGCATCTTTGCCTGCTTCAGCTTTTATTAATTCCTGCATTCTCGTAACCTCCAATCTAGTTTTCTACTAAAGTTCTAAGAAAGTAAGGGGTTACATTTTCTATTGTTTATGACTTCCACCATACCCCTTGCTCTCTTTCTGGTTTTAACTATAACAGGATGAGGAAAGACGATATTTTGAGTTCTTCGGAATTCCATGTTTAAAATTTTCGGTTGATGGAATCGTTTTCAAAAGCAAAAAAAATCCTCTAGCTTATTTAGCTAGAGGATCCTTCCTTTATGGTTTCTGAAATTCCTGTATTCCTGCATTAATCTTTTTGACAGCCTCTTTGGCGGAGGTATGAACATCCTTCCCTCCGATACCGATGTCTTCAAATAAAACCCGAATCGCATTGCTTACAACAGGATAGGCTGGAGTGACTGGACGGTTTTGCGAGTGCCTAAGAGTTTGCTCGATAAAAATATTTAAGGGATACTGATTCAGTTCCGGGATATCTTTTACTACGGAGTATCTGGCCGGCAGATCACTTGTAATCGTGACATATTTCTTCATTCCCTCATATCCAGTTACGTACTTAATAAACTTCCATGCTTCATTTGGATATTTGGACTGCGACGAGATCCCTAGTGCCCACCCTCCATTAGGGGACACCTGATACGTCCCCTTTGGTAATGGAGCTACTCCAAAATCCTCCCCAAGAGTAAAATCTGCATTTCTTTCAAAGTCCTTAAGTGTCCACGATCCTAATACACTCATCGCGAGCTTCCCTTTTATCAAGTCATCTGTTCCCATTTCTACTGAAGCGACCGCTTGCTTGTGGTAAAGATCTTGGTATAATTGCAAAGCCTCAATGGCCTTCTCTGAATCCAAATATCCACTTGCCGTTGTTGCATCAGGACTCAACACATCGGCTCCAAACTGCCACAAGAAGGGCATTTTAAAGTAGGCAGGTGCTTCTCCTTCCCCAAATCCTTGGCCAGGATCAATGCCCATGATCCCTTTTTCCGGATTAGTTACCTTTTTGGCAATCTCAATCACTTCGTCCCAAGTTAATGGTTCATCCGGATTGGGTGATGGGAAAGAAACCCCTGCTTCTTTTAGAACATGCTTATTATAAAAGAGAGCAATGCTCGATTCAGCAATGGGGGCTAAATAGATTTGGTCATTATAGCTTAACCCTCTTAAAGTGGACGTTGGGAAGTCCTCAATATTTCCCTCACTTTTCATGTACGTATCAATAGATAAGAGCGATCCTGCATTAGCATAAAGGGCAAGTGTTGGGCTATCTATTGCCATTATATCGGGAGGAGTTCCTGTTGCAATTTCTGTCCTGAGTCTCACTTCATAGTCGCTGTAAGGAATGGTTTTCATCTGAATATTGATATCTGGATTCGCCTTTTCAAAGGAAGAAACTAATTCTTCATAAGCTTTATTTTCTGCATCATTTCCTCTGTTTCTCCAAAACGTTAGCAAGATCTTTTGCTCAGCCTTTGGTTGTGCCTCTTTCTCTTCTTTTCCTTCCGGTTGAAGGAGGAAAAGAAAAATGACCAACAGGGCAAGAAAAATACCGAAAGATAGAAGGGAAACCATCCGTTTTTCCATCTGTTCATATCCTTCCTATATTTTCTTCGTATGACTGACGAAAATCTGCAGGTGTTTGCTGAAAATGCTTCTTAAAAACCGTACTAAAGTATCCAGAGTTCGAATAACCAACCAAATTGGCCACATCAATGATCTTAAGCTGCTTGTCCTTCAAAAATTCCTTTGCTTTTTCCATTCTTACATTCAGAAGGTAGTCGCTAAAATTTTGTCCCACTTGATGTTTAAAGGTTTCTGACAAATGAGCGCTATTAATATGAAACATTTCTGATAAAAAGGTAAGAGAGATTTCATTGGCATAATGCTGATCCAAGTACTGACGAACACCCTCAATAATCAATTTTCCATTCGAAAATCGAGCCGTTCTTACCTTTTCAATAATCAGTTGACCTAACTCTGTCAGCTGTTCAATCACTTTAGGGAAAGAATTCAATTCCCAAATACTTTGCTGACAACCCCACATCATGCTCTGAACCTCGCTTGTTTCCATATCATATTTACGGGCAGCTGATCCTAATAAAAATAGTACCCGGTTCGAGAGGAAGGAAAAGGCCATAATGGACTGAGCTTCGTTTCTTCCTAAAAGAGTCTCTAGATTTGCCTTAAATAATCCTAAATTGGCCGTTTCTACCGCATTCATCAGTTTTCTTTCCATATCTGACGAAAATTCAAAATCGTCTTCCTGTAAATGAGACGCATCCATAATCTGAGAACGAGGACCTAATTGGCTCTTGCTCCAAGCTAGTAAACTAGAGATATAGCCATTTTTCAGGTTAGCTACTCCCTCTACCACACTGCCCAAGCCAACCACGGTCTCTAATTGAAGTAGATTTTGTACATTTTTCTGAATATCTCGGACCAGGCTCGGAAGCGTATCCTCTTCCTTGTCTATAACCTTTAAAAAATGAATCATATTCGCATAACTAGGATCATAAAACGGATACAAGCCCTTCTCAGCCTGTGCAATTTCTTTGCACATCATTTGAAAAGGGAGCCATAATTCTCTTAAACGAAGGGCTTGCTCGTTTTTATCCCTGATTTCAACTGTTATAAAACGGAATTCTCTGCTATCACTTGCCATGTCTTCTAAATGAAGTTGGCGAAGTCTTTCTTTAACCATTGATGACTTCGTCCACTCTTCCTTTACTAAATAAAGCAAATATTGTTCTTGTACTTCTTGGAGGTGGCTCATGGCGAGATGTCTCATTTGGGCAGCTTCTGCCTGCTTTTTCTTCTCTTCTTCTGTTTCTTTGCGAATTTTTCTTAAAGCTTCTTCTAGTTCATCGGGAGCAACAGGTTTTAATAAATAATCCTTTACTCCCTTTTGCATGGAACCTCTGACGTATTCAAAATCAGAGTATCCAGACAGCACGATCACTTTCACCTGTGGAAATTCTTCAAAGCAGCATTGAGCAAATTCAAGACCATCCATAATAGGCATTCTCATATCAGTGATGACAAGGTCTGTTTTCATCGTTCGTAACCATTCTAATGCTTCTTTTCCATTAGATGCTTCTCCAATGATTTCAAACCCCTCTTCTTCCCAATCAATCTTCATCCGAAGCCCCATACGCACTTGCTTTTCGTCATCCGTGATGAGTACCTTCAGCATCTCGGGTCACCTCCACTATACTTAATACGCAGCTGGATTTTTGTCCCTATCCCTTTGGTAGAATCAATTTGGTAAGAAAAGTCCTCACCGTAATAAAGCTTTAAACGACCGAGTACATTTCTAAGACCAATACTCGTTCCCTTACTTTGTAGGACACTTGTTGATTTCTGTGTGTCTTCCTGATGAAGAAGATCTACTAACATATCATCCGACATTCCCACACCTTTATCTTCAACCAATAATAGTAATTGGTCATCAATCATTTTTGTTTGGATGAAGATATCAGCATAACTTTTCTCGCTAAAGCTGTATTTCACTGCATTTTCCACTAGTGGCTGGAGGATAAATTTAATGATTGGAAGGTGTTTGGCCAAGCTATCTTCCTCAATCGTAATAGAAATGGTGTCCACATATCTCATTTTTAAAATATTGGTGTAACTGCGAATATAACTCATTTCTTCCCCTAAAGTGACCTCATCATTTTGAGTGTTTAGGGAGTACCTCATCATTCGTCCTAAATAAACGCTAACATTCATCACTTCTCTATTTTTCCCTTGAGCTGCCAAGCCACCGATGATTTCAAGCGTATTATTCATAAAATGAGGGTTAATCTGTAGCAACAAGGCTTTGTATTCTGCATCTTTCCTCCGAATATTTGCCTCATATTCCGTCTCAATTCTAGTTTTTAGTTGATCGACTGTATGTGCAAATACATTTACTAGATAACCAACTTCATTGTTTTGAGATTTAATCGTTGGCATAAACCGCTTAGCACCGGCAAAATCTCCTCTTTCGATAAAGCCCATTGCTTTTGCCAACTTCCCTAAGGGACTGACAATATTGGATGAAAGCATGTACGAGGCCAAAATAGTAAGTAAGAAAACGAATCCAGAGATCGTAAGCATGCGATGGCGCAGATCATTCGCCTTTGAAAATAAATCCGACTTCGTTACTTCACTAAGTAAAATCCAACCACCAACAGATAATTTTTGATAAAACACGAAGTATGTTTCATTGTTCAACTTTACTTCTATCAATCCATTATTCTCTTTACTATTATTGATTTTTGTTAGGCTAGTCGATAGCACCTGTTTCGGTGTATGAATCTCCCCTGTTAAAACATTCTCTCCTCGTTTATTTAACAAATAGGCATGTCCTTTTTGTCCAATCTTGTTTTTATTTAAAGCCGTCTCAAGCAATTCTGTTGGAAAATTCACCTTGATGATGCCGTATGACGCGAGTGTATTCATATCTATCAACGGCGATATATAACTATTAATATTCCCTGGAGTAGGTTGATAGGGATCTTTATGGGACGCGACAAACGAGTTTCCATCCCCCATATACTCCTTATACCAGTTTTCCTGCTTTAAAAGGGGGTTGTTTCCCCATGCACCTGTGCCATCATTGAGCATGACCCCGACGGACATTCCATTTGAGTTATTAACCGTCATTGAAGCAAGAAGACTCTTCATTTGACTCCTGATTAATAACCTTTGATTTTTCGTTACATCCGATGACACTTTATCTGTCTTCATCCACTGCAATGTCGTTGGATTGACGAGAATTTGTTTTCCTAAATCCTCCGCCTGAGTGGTAATCGATTGGATATACAACGAATATTGATCCATCATCTCCACAGTTAAATCCTGAGTCTGTTCTTCAATCACCGAAGAAAACCAACTTGGAACCAAGAAGGAGAAGATGACAAATGGAATAGTTAACAAACAAGTAAAAACCAAAAATAAACGATTACGTAATGAGAAAAACATTTCCCACCTCCTCATGCAAGAAAACCCTTACAGAAACTTCTTATACCCAATTTAGCATATCGTGCTATTTTGGAACATAGAAACTTAAAATATAAAAGCCTAATATATATAAAATCTCACTGTCATGCTTCTTGGATTTTTGAGTTAAATAGGATGTCTTGTCCTTAACCGAGTAAACAGCAAAAGTAAAACAAGCGGAGGTTTTCCGGTTAGATGCAGAACGTAGCTCGTTTAGGGGTAAAATAAGGGGAGATTTTCCGCTTACGCAAAGAAAATCTCCCCTTTTTCACGTTTTTTGAGTCAATAGGCGGAATTTCTCCGTCTATTTAAGCCATTTTTAGTCGTATTTGCTAATTAAGCGGAATTTTCCCGTCTATTTATCCGCTCGGTTGCATAACCCGATTCCCCAACAGATAAGGGCGCACCCTTTTCATCCTAGATGCGGGAATCTTATATCAATGATGGTGCTCATGGCCTTCCTCTTTTTCTGGAAGATCTTTTTGTAAGTATTCTAACTCACTCTTCGAAAGCTCACCAACAACGATTTGAAACTTTGGCATAATGATTGCATTACCCTTACTTGCATGAATCTTTATATAATAAAGCCCGTCACGTTCAAACGTTTTATTTATTCCATAAGTTCCTTCTTCAAGTTCACTCGGTTGTTCAACCGTAGCATGATTGGTGTCATCATGTTTCCACATTTCAAATTCTACAGAATCTACTTCTTCTACTTTTTTTCCATCTTGAGTAAGAATGACCTTGATTGGTACTGGTTCCTCACTCGTTATCCTTTCAGGTAGAACCACTTCTGCATGAAGGGGCTGTTCTTGCAAATATAACTCAGCCGCATCCTCTTTAAGAGAACATCCACCAAGTAACAAACCAAAGATTGTGATTAAAAATACCTTTTTCAACGTTCCATCCCCCTTGTTGCTACACATGTAAAAACCTCTTCAAGAATGGGATTCTTTTAATCAATAACACATCCATCAGAAAAATGACGATCAGGGACAAACCAACCAAAGGAAACAGAATACCCAAACCTATTAAAACGACTAAAAATAGCTTCATATTTTTAATGCTAGTCGATTTTGGTGCACCCATACTCTTTCTCGGCTTCCGCTTTAGCCATAAATAAAATCCACTAATGGCAACAAGAATGATTCCTAAGCAAATAAGAAGACTTGCCAACTGATTGATTAACCCAAATTGCGTTCCTTTGTGCAAGGTTATCCCTAGGGCAACAACTTGTCCAATTAAACCATAATGATCAAATCGATAGTCAGTTAACACCGCTCCTGAATATTGATCAATATGCATTGTGATCTCGTCTTCAGCTTTTGGCGGAAAAGCGGATAACGTGTACACTCCCGTTGGTTCTTTTGGAAGAAAGACTGTATAACTTGGATGTACCCCTTCACGGTTCGCAATCTGAACCACATCATCGATCGAGACTGGAATAAAGCTTTGTACTTCTGAAACCGGGACATCTAATGTTTCAGCTGCCCATGGAACCTCCGCAATATCTTTCGTAACGGTCGAGACAGGTGCATTTCCTACCCAAACGGAAGGGGGATACCCTGCCCCAGAGTTGGTAGCGATCGTTTGAAACTGGGTTCCCCAAAACCCTGACCACGGTAACCCTGTCATAACCAAAAATAACATTCCTGCTGTTATCCAAAAAGCAGGAACAACATGTAGATCTCTAGCTAAAATACTTCTTCCTTTATTCCATCTCATATAAAGGACACCTGACATATTCGGCTTCTTTCTAGGAAGCCATAAATAAAGGCCTGTAACCATCAACACGATGGTCCAGCATGCAGCTAATTCTACGATTCTATCTCCAATTGTTCCTATCATTAACTCGCCGTGAAATTCCTCTATTTTATCCATGATGCGATCTTCATTATTTAATTCACCTATGGATTTTCCCGTGTACGGATCCATAAAGACGGTTAAAGATTGATCATTTACTGTGAGACCTACCTCGCTCGAACGTGTAGCATTTTCTCCCGGCCGATATTTAGATATCACTGCGTCAGGATATAGCCTCTTTACTTCTTCTATTTGTTGCGATGCCGGAATTTTATCACCCTGTGGCGTAACCTCGAATAAATCTTGATATATCACCTGTTCGATCTGTGGCTTAAATAAATAGATAGAACCCGTAACGGCAAGGATGATTAAGAAAGGCGCAACAATAATCCCAGCATAAAAATGCCATCTCCATACAGCCCGATAAAGAGATGATTTTTGTTGTGCGTCTGATTTCGTTGTTGTGTTGATAACCGTTTCCACTTATAGATCTCCTTCTTGAACAATGTCATTTTCATTACCGTAACCAAGTTTACCGTTCATTTGTGATATAAGTATGAAATTCATAAAAAAAAGAGATAGAATCACAGATCCCATCCCTTTTACTCCTATAAAAGCCCCACCATTTTCAGTCCGTGAAGAATACCATCTTCTTCAACTGACTTGGTAACGAACCTAGCCACTTCTTTTACTTGTTCCTCTCCATTTCCCATAGCTACGCTGTTTTTCACTGTGGAGAGCATTTCCAAATCATTAAGTCCATCACCAAAAGCATATTGACTTTCAGCTGGAAATCCAAGCGCATCTACGATCTTTTGGATCCCCTTTGCTTTTGATCCACCCTTTGGCACGATGTCTAAGGAAACAGGATGCCATCGGACAAAATCAAACGCATCATATTGCTCTGCGTATTGCTTTTCCTCCCCTTCAGTACAGAAAAGTAGGGTTTGATACAAGTCACGACCTTTGTAATAGTGAGGATCATGTGTAGGAAATCGATCAATTTTTAACGTATCGATGCTCTGTTTAATATAGTCATGCTCCGGTACGTTGGCTCTCATATCTTCATGATCCATAAACACAACGGGATGATCATTCTCAAGAGCAGCAGCAGTTAATTTTTCAAGTGACTCAATATGTAATGGATTTGTATGTAAGACATTTCCATTTAATACAACATACTGGCCGTTATAGCTTACGTATGTATGAATGTCTAACTCTTGTCTCAACTCTTCAAACATAAAAGGAGCTCTTCCTGTAGCAATCGCTACCTCATGACCCAGCTCTTTCAATGTGAAAATCGCTTCTTTTGTTGAGGCAGGTAACTCTTTGTTATGGGTAAGTAAGGTTCCGTCGATATCAAAAAAAATCACACTACGATTTGTCATTCACTCTCCAACTTTCCATGTAGATTATTGTTCTATTTTATCAGTTTGTCATGTTTTTACAACCAACGCCTATAGAAGTCTCCCTTGACTGTTCTCTTAATTTCTTGTTATTTTTAGGTCATTGTTTTACACTGAGTCCATTCCAATCGATGGAGGTTTATTTTGAATCTAATACTTAACCAGTTGAACAAATTAACTTACAAACAAATCGTGATGTATGTACTACTAGCTCTTTGTTTTGTAAGCTCTGTTATTTTTGTGAATAACAATTACTCATTCTATGAACGCCCCATAGCGAAGGTCATCGAGACCAAACTAGAAGATACCACCAAAGTAACGGACATGCATAATAATGAAGATCAACTATTCACACAACAAATAGTAGCCGAATTAAAAAATGGAGATAAAAAGGGAGAGCTGATCCATTTAACCAACCAATATTCCGCTTCAGGAGCTTATGACCAAGAATATCAGGTTGGAAATGAACTGTTTGTATGGATGGATACGAATACTCATGAAGATGGAGTATTAACCGGAAGCATCAAAAACGTAAAACGAGATAAATACGTGCTAATCGTAGCATGGATTTTTATCTTCACTTTGCTTTTTGTTGGAAAAAAGCAAGGGTTGTTTTCAATTGTCAGCTTAGCAGTCAACGCCGTTCTCCTCTCGTATGCCTTAGATATGTATGTAAAAACATCAGCCATCAGCTTGTTAGTCACTTGCAGTATCAGTGCGATCCTATTTACTGCCATCTCCTTGCTACTTGTTAACGGTTTTAATGAAAAAACCTATTCAGCAGTAATAGCCACCCTTGTAACAACCTTTGTTTCTCTATTCATAGCTTATCTAGTACTGTGGCTAACTTCTGAAGAAGGCCTTCGTTACGAAGAAATGCAGTTTCTCACTCGTCCCCCTCAAACGGTATTTATGGCGGGAATATTAGTCGGATCTCTAGGTGCTGTGATGGATGTAGCCATTACTATGTCTTCTTCTATCTTTGGGTTGTACGAAAAAAACAATCTTATATCAATAAAAGCGCTTAAAGCTTCTGGTATGGAAATTGGAAAAGATGTGATGGGAACGATGACCAATATATTGTTCTTTGCCTATATAAGTGGTTCTATCCCGATGCTCATTTTATATATGAAGAATGGTTCTCCTCTTGGATACACTCTTTCCATGAATCTTTCCCTGGAATTAGCTAGGGCCCTTGCTGGTGGAATCGGAATTGTATTAACGATCCCGATCGGTCTATATATATCTATCTTTTTTGTTAACCGAAAGAGGGCAAAATCATGAATGCATTATTCTGTCTAGCAGTGATTTTATTTATTCTAATGGTAGTGATAGGTGGGAAAAAAGGAGCAAAGTCTTTTATTGCCTTATTTTTGAACTTTGCTGTCCTCCTTTTGACCATCCTTATCATGACGGATCCAAATGCAAACCCAATTATTCTAACCTTGATTGCCTGTACAATCATTAGTTGTATTAATCTCTTTTTTATCAATGAAGTAAACAATAAAACCATCACTGCCTTTGTTTCTACCCTTATCACCTTGGCTATTTTGCTATTTTTCATTGTGGTTGTCACAGAGAAATCAATGATTCAAGGATTTGGAGAAGAAGAAACGGAAGAACTCAGCATGTTCTCTTTGTATTTAGGAGTCGACTTTGTAAAGATTGGGGCGGCCATGATTATTATGAGTACGATAGGAGCCATTATTGATGTGGCCATTTCCATTGCTTCTCCTATGCGCGAGCTCTACAATCATAATCAGCAGGTTAGTCGGAAGGAATTATTTTCATTTGGAATCAGCATTGGCAGAGATATACTCGGAACCAATACAAATACATTATTTTTCGCCTTCTTTGGCGGATACTTAGCTATGCTTATTTGGTTTAAAGACCTTTCTTACTCACTTGGAGACATTGACAATTCAAAAATATTCAGTTCTGAAATGATTAACATTCTTTGTGCTGGAATAGGCGTAGCCTTGATTATTCCGATTACCTCATGGATCACTGCTTATTATTTAGATAAAACAAGAGAAAAATCTCATTAAAAATGGGCTGTGTGTATATACACACAAGCCCTTCTTTTTTACATTATTGAAAAGATCGCCAAAAGGCTCCCGTTTCATTGATTACACTCTTTATGTCTTGATAAGAGATTTTAAACTCTGGGAATCCTAGAGCATAGGCTGCGATCTCATAGGGCTTAAAATAGATGACTAGCTCCTCTTTCGTTACATAAAAAGGTTGGTTTTCTACTATCCCTTTATAATCTTCTTCGTTAATATAGGAATCCTCTTGTTGTTGAATCTGCTTCCTTATGACCTCACTTAGTACGTTTACATAATTACTGTCAGGCTTAAATAAATCCTTTAATGCATAAATACGGCTCGTATTTAGATCAATGGGAATATTGATTTTTGATGGCATACCATGGGCTGCACCAAAGGGATACTCATATCCTGTCAATTCCAAAACGAGTAAATGTTTCTTATAAAATTGGACATTAAAATCGCCAGAATAACTATAATATAACGGTTCATTCTTAGGTAATTCCTTCACTCTTGATGTTTCCCTTAACACTTGGTTTACTTTAGACTGAGCTTCTTTATCCGTCATTCCAACAATTTGTGGATAATACACTAGATAATCTTTAGTCGGTCTATACTTTCCTTCATGAATAAAAAGAGAGCCATTTAAGGGAAGAATGGAATTTTGTGCCCAAATGAGATGGCCATATCTATTAAAGTATGAATATCGTTCATCAACAAAGGCTTGAATCAAATGGTCTTTTAAACTAAGTGTTCCTACTCCATGAATTACGGGTAGATTCAAAGCTCGTCTGCCGTTTTTATTGATAAAAAAAGAGCTTATCCCTTTTGTTACGCTGCTATATTTTCCTTCAAATTCATTCATACTGTCATAACTAAAATCCGTCAAAAATACACCAGTAGTCGTATCGGCAAGTGCAAAAATCGTACCAGCCTGAGGATACTCTGGGTCAATCGCTTTGGCAACAGAAGCCCGCTCTCCCCTTAACAGTTGAATATCATGGTATTTTGGTTCAAGAATATAAGCTCCTGTTTTATCAATAAATCCATATTCGTTTTTATAATTCTCTGAGACATTAACAATGGCTCTTCCCTTCTCAAAGGGACCAGCATACGAAAAGCGAGGAGGGATGACGACCTTCCCTGCTTCATTTACATACCCAGCTTTATCCCGAACAGTTTTCCTAAAGGAAATCAATGCTTCACTTAACGGACCCATTTGTTCAAAAGGATAGATAGTAAGGATCTCACCATCCAACCCAATAATTGCAGATGTACCGTCCTTCAGTCCTACTATTGCTTTACCGTCACGAAAATCATGTGCATAGATATATTGAGGAGGAATGATTATGTTCCCACTAGAATCTAAATAGCCATAAAGAAATTCTGTTCTATTTACAAATTCCTGAATAACAGCTCGTTGTTCCCGAAAATCACCAATATACGAAAACGGGTAGGGCTTGTCATTTAGAATTTCTCCTTTCTCATTAATCACGCTATAGCCCTTTTCATCCTCAAATACAAATGCAAGGCCTTCAAAAAAGGGATAAATGGAATGATAAATGGGGCGGACTACAAACTTGCCGTTTTGGTCAATTATACCTGCACGACCGTTTAGCCATACGATTGCCAGCCCGTTCGGTTGGAATACATTTACTTCCTCATATTGAGGAGGGATAACAAATTGTCCTATATTATTGATATATCCCCATTGAATCCCGTCTATAGTTCTAATTGAAGCTGGAAATAACTCATTCACGACACGGTGATTTTCCATGTATCTATCACTCCATATGAACATTTTTTCAATAGCATATGGGGTGTTTCTTAAATTGTGTATTTTGTCCTTAATTAAAAAAGCGTTTCTGTTATTTACAGAAGCGCTTTTACTAGAAAAAACATTCATTTTTTACTAATAATCCATTCTTATTCCGTGCTTTTTCTAACTATTAGTTCAGAACCAAGGTAGAGTGTTTTAACAATTTTCCGCTTCTCTACCACTCTTTCAAGCAATAACTGTACTGCATTCTTACATAACTCCATTAAATCAATGTGAAAAGTCGTAAGTGGTGGAGAAACATACTTTGCGATACTAATATTATTTACACTAATAAGATTAACTCGCCCTGGTATCGCAATACCATATTCATTTAAAGCCTGTAAACAACCAACCGCAATCGGATCAGCAGCTATATAAAATGCAGTGGGCAATTCCTCTCCCAATGTATCTATGGCATTCTTCATAAGAGAGTACCCGTTATCCACGGAAAAGCCTCTCCGACAAAATACATATCGATCATTCAACTGACCCTTCTCTGTCATATAGGCACGAAATGTTTTCTCTCTTATATCCATTTCCTCAAGCCCTGTATTCGGATTATGAAATGTGCCTCCAATGAAGCCGATTCTGCTATGCCCCTTGTCAACAAAGAAATCCACTGCTCTTTTCGTCATTTCAGACAGGTCCGGCCGAACGGAATCGTAATGAACAGAGTCCGGAGTTGTATCAATAAATACTCCATTTAGGGTAATGCTTCTGAGACGGTGTAATTCTTTGTCTGTAAAAGACCCCACCGCTATAAATCCCTTGATATTATCAGGAATTTTCGCTATTCCATCTGCAATTTTGTACGTGGTAAGCTCCACATTAAACTTTTTTGCCCACTTTTCAATTTCAAGCCTCATCGTTTTAAAGTAAACGTCTTCAAGCTCCTCTTGATCTGTTAGCCAATACAAAAAGGCGATATTATTTACTAACTGCCGAACGGTTTTTCTTCTATAGTTAAGCTTCTCAGCTACCTCATATATTTTCTCACGTGTTTCATCTGGTACAGAAAGGCTCTCATCATTATTCAACACTCGGGAAACGGTGGAAATCGAAAAACCCGCCTGTTCTGCTATATCTTTAATCGTTGCCATTGTCAATTACCTCCAATTATCCATACCCATATTATACGATTCAACCACCACCCTAACAAGTAAATTTTTTTACTAATTAGTAGGAAAAAATTTTATTTATAATTTCACACTTTGAATATACGCTATAAAAGTGTTACACCGAACAACCCTCTCGTGCATAACATGCCTAGAGATTTATGTTTAAAATACAGAGGTGAGAAATATTTATGGTTTCATATATGGATTATACATCTCCATCCACTCAATTCACTTTTGATGTTAATACAAGTCCCTTGTTCATTAAAGATAACAAAAACTATATTAATGTTTTAGGTATTAAACAGTTAAATACACTTGAAAATGTGTCTCTCTTAGATATTTTCCTTAGCACGAATAATATAGTAGAACCGCATTATCACCAAAATGCAGCCGAACTTGTATATTGTATTTCTGGTTCTGCTACAGTATCGATACTAAATCCTTTTACAAAACAAATCCTAAATTACACTATTACACCTGGACAAGTGGCAAATGTTCCACAAGGATGGTGGCATTATGAAATAGCTTTAGTTGATAACACCCATCTTTTGGCTATTTTTAATGCGCCTACTCCAGAAGTTATTTTAGGTTCTGATATATTGAAATTTACCCCTGCAAAAATCATGGCGCATACCTATTGTCTTAATGAAAATCAATGGAAACAAGCCACTTCATCTGTTAAACCATCAACATATATAGGTCCATACAAGGATTGTAATAGATCAACGGATCATAGCCCTTATCAACATATTAATCAAACGCATGAACCATCCCGATATATTCGGCAATACCCACAGCCACTATACGGTCACCATTATCAGCAATATTGGGGCTAACAGTTGTTTATTAATGCAATCCAAAACATAGGAAACCATGATTTTTCAATTTTAAAAATAAAAATAGACCCATTCACATCGAATAGGCCTCTTCCATTTATTATTTTTGTTTATAATATGTGATGGCTAATGCAAATGCTAAAACCGTTCCCTTTACGATGTCCATTGCGTAATAGGGAACAGACATCATTACAAGTCCGTTTGCTAAAATCCCGATCAACACCGCACCAACGAAGGTTCCGAATGCATTTGGCTTACCGGCACCTAAAACGGAAAATCCGATAAATGCAGCTGCTACAGAATCCATTAAGTAAGGTGCACCTGAGTTGATTTCAGATGTCATAACCCGTGAAGCTAAGACAATTCCGCCAATGGCGGCAAAGAGCGCAGAAAGCAGGTAGGCAGCCACTTTGTACTTATTAACCGGAATACCTGATAGTCTTGCTGCTTCTTTATTTCCCCCGATCACATACATGTATCTTCCATGTTTCGTATACGTTAAAAAGATATGAACCACAACAACGACAACAACCATAATGACAATAATCCATGGCACCTGGCCGATTTTCGAAAAAAACGGACTAATAAGGCCTTCTGCCATCGTTCCATCAGGCAACACCATGTTTTGTGAAACAGTCGCTCCCTTTGTATAGGTCAATGCCGTTCCTTGAATAACGAACATGGTTGCAAGCGTCATTAACATATCAGGAATCCGCATTTTTACAATCATAATAGAATTCAATATCCCTACAATTAATGCTGCGGCAATTGCCGAAATAATAGCTACAAAGGTATTTTGCGAAAACCAAACGAACATAGAAATCACGATTGCATTTGATAAGGAGGCCACCGATCCAACGGAAAGATCAAAGCCATCAACCGTTAAACTGATGGTAATCCCGATTGCAATGATAGTTACAATTGAAATGGAACGCAGGATATTTACAATATTATTTCCTTGTATAAATGCGGGATTGGCCAATGAAAATATGATCACTAGTGCAATGATCGTAATAATCGTTCCATATTTATAAAAAAATTGGAATAGATCAAATGACGTTTTTGCCGGGGTCTGTTTCTTTGCTGTTATGTTTGCCTCCATCTTACCTGCCCCCTGTTGAATAGAATAATAGTTCTTCTTCATTAGTTGATTTTGTTTCTAGTTCCTTCACTGATCTTCCATCATAAAGGACATAGACCCGATTCGTAATTCCCATAATCTCTGATAGTTCAGATGATGCATAAATAATAGCTTTTCCGCGGCTTGCCAGCTCGACAATAAGATTAAAAATGTCCTTTTTTGCTCCAACATCTACACCTTTGGTCGGCTCATCAAAAATATAGACATCAGCATCGGCTACGAGCCACTTGCCAATGGCAATCTTCTGTTGATTACCGCCAGAAAGATTTTGAACTTTTGTTTCTTCAGAAGGTGTCTTTATTCCAAGACGATTGATCAGTGCCTTTGCAACTAACTTTTCTTTTTTCCTATCCAGGAAACTAAAATCTTTTGAAAAATGCCTTAAATTCACTACAGTTAAATTTGATTCAACCGACGCATTTACAAGAATCCCTTCTTTTCGGCGCTCTTCAGGGACCAAGGCCAGTCCATTCTTAACCGCTTCATACGGGTTTTTAACATTAACTCTTTTTCCGTTAACCTTGACTTCTCCTGCCACTAATTTGCCTTCAACCCCGAACAAAGCTTTACAGAACTCGGTCTTACCGGCACCTACAAGTCCAGCAATTCCCACAATCTCCCCTGCTTTGACGTTCATGCTAAAATCTTTAATCTTATCTTTATCTGTAAGTCCTTTTACCTCAAGGAATGTGTCTCCAATGGTCATGAATTTATCAGGAAACTGGTCACCGAGTTTTTGACCAAGCATATGCTCCACTACTTTGTTTTGGTTAGTATCCGAAATCCTCTGTCTCTCAACTACTTCCCCATTTCTCATAATCGTAATATCATCACAAATCTCAAAAATCTCTGGAAGTCGATGTGAGATGAAAATAACTCCAACATCACGGTTCTTTAATTCTTGTACGATACGAAATAACTCATTTGTCTCCGTATGACTAAGAGGTGCTGTCGGCTCATCTAAGATGAGGAATCTACATTCTTTTGACACCGCTCTGGCGATTAAGACCATTTGTTTTTCTGCTAATGTTAATTCACTTACTAGTTTTTTAGTTGGAAGAGACAAATTCATTTCTGATAGGATGGTGGCCGCTCTAGAATGCAAGCTTTTCCAATTAACCCATTGCTTCTTTCCCATGTTGTGTACCGTGTCCATTAACATGATATTTTCCGCAACCGTTAAATAGGGAATCAGAGCTGTATCCACTTCCTGATATACAATTTGAATTCCTGCGTCCATGGCACTTTTGGGCGAACGAATGGTCATAGATTGTCCATCCAATGTGATTTCACCAGTATAGTGATCATATGCCCCTGAAAGAACCTTCATCAAGGTTGACTTCCCAGCACCATTGGCTCCAATTAAGGCATGAGTTTTCCCGCTTTTAACTGAAAAATCCACCCTATTTAATGCTTTTACACCCGGAAATTCAATTGACACATTTTTCATCTCTAAAGTGGTCATGATGTCACCGTCCTTTCAAAGAAAAGCGCAAGCGCCCGTTAAGCGACGTATGGACTGGAGCGCTCTGACTGAGATAAAGGAAACACGGAGAGCGTTAGCGATCCGATGTTGACTTATCGTAGGGAGGAGAGCGAAGTACACTAGTCGCTGGGCGCTGGAGCTAGACACTGTTCAAAGTTCAATATTTTATACTTTCTTCAAAGAAACACTCTCTTTATCTAGTGAAAAAGAGTGCCTATCAATAAGTCCCTTACTTCTTATAGTGTTCCTTTAGCGTCTTCATCCAGTCTTCTTCAAATTCTGTTGATTGACCCCATCCTTCAATGATTTCACTTAAATTGACCATATTAACAGGATCTTTTGACTTTTGAAGGTCTTCTTGAGAGATAAGTGAAGCTTCCAAATCATACGTTTGTGGTGTTTCCTCGCCTGCTAATTTCTTTGCTAGTATTCTCATATTTACTGAACCAATCAACTTAGGATCAACAGCTGCCGTATATCTCCAAGCGCTGCCTTCTCTTTGGATTTCCTGCAAATCAGCATTTGAAACATCGATTCCATAGATTTTAACTTCTTCTCTGCCAGCTTCTTTTAACGCGCGAGCCGCACCGATGGCAAAAGCATCCCAAGTGGCAAAAATCGCATCAAGTTCACCCTTAGGGTATTTATTCAACATTGCAGCAACCGCATTTTGGGTTTGAACACTAGTATCAGCTGCTGCTACGCCAAAGCGCTCCACTTCTTTAATGCCAGGATTATTTGCTAGAACCTCTTCATACACTTTATTTCGTCTAACCATTGGTGGGAATCCGTCCACCCATAGGTATGCAATATTGGCTTCCCCTTTTGTTTCTTTTACTAATTGATCCAATGATAGAGTAGCTAGTGCTTCATCATCTTGTGACACAAGAGTAACACCGTCAACACTTGTTAAATTTGCATTCGAGTCAAATGCCACTACGCTTTTTCCAGCATCAACAATTTTCTGTATGTCATTAACGGTAGCATCATCATCACCGTGAGAAATAACAAATCCATCATAATCTTGATTTAACGCTTGATTAATCGCATCATGAAATTTCGCTGTATCTCCATTTGCCGTAAATACATCCACTTGGAATCCTAATGCTTCCCCTTCTTGCTTTGCACCTGCTAAGAACTGAGCTGTGTGATCGTCCCCACCAATTTTACGAATAACTTTGATTTTTGGTTGGTCTCCATTTGCAAAGCGCTCAGGTACACCTTCAATCGGTGTGTTCGATCCTGTTGCTTCCTTTGTTTCTCCCCCTGTTGCACAGCCTGTAAGCAAAAGTGTTGCAGCGATAGCTGATACAAATGCACTCTTTAAAAAGTTCCTCTTCATGATTCTTTCTCCCCTTTTTGTTTTTTATGTCTTCTTACCAACGTTGCTCTTAGGAGAGTTTTTATAAAATATAAAAAACCTCTCCAGAAAAGAGAGGTTTCATCACAAAATAAGGACTACTCCTCTCTTATCTCTCAAAACAAAATCTTGTTTTGCAGGATTTAGCACCAATTCCATTCGGAACGGTTGCTGGGCGTCATCGGGCCAGTCCCTCTGCCACTCTTGATAAGAGAACGTATTTTATTCATTTACTTTAATAAAGTATAAAACTTAATTTAATATTCTATTAACAAATTGTCAATAGTATTTTCTAAATATTTTTAATAGAAATATTATTCCCACGTAATTTCTAGATCAGCATCCCGATACAAAACTATTTTTTAACATCGTACATATTTACGTTTGAAACCAAGCTTCCCTCTATCCATTTCTTTTTGAATACTTTCATAAGCGTTTAAGAAACTGCTTTTTTTATTGTCTCGTTTGACTTCTACGATTCCTATTTCCTTTGAGACCTCGACTGCCTTTTCATGTTGCGGCAAATAGGAAATCGCCACCGTGTATACGAAATTATTCATAGCAGATTTGGTTCGTTCCGGCGAATCATGAATCGAATTTTTCACCATATCCAGCATATTGGAAATCTTGCTTTCGGAAAATTCTTTATCCTTTCGATTCCCTAAAAGCCAGCAATAGCAACTCCATCCAGCCGACATTTTCAATTCGTCACCGCTTGCAATCCATTTATCTGCAACGTCTTGTGCAATATCTGACTCTGATAAAGTGACTGCGACCACATAATCGGACAGCATATAAAAATACGCACCATCTATCCAGCGTTCATAATCTGCTTCAGTCATAGCTTTTGGGTCAGCAATAATGCCTGCAAAATACATGGCATCGTAATTACCTGTGGTATAAAGCTTGTCAGCTAAATCTTGGTTGATTTTTATTTTCTTTGCAATTGGTTTCATAGCCCCTGTTGCCACGCCAAAAAGTGGCTCGTGCGCACCATTGGATATGTACATTTTCTTACTTCGTTCTTTACCGAGGGCTTCAAGCTCTTGCATCACTGTTTCAATATCCATAGCTTTGAACTTCCTTCCTTACTTTTATCATATTTTTTTTATCGAATGTTCTTGTGCGAGCCATCACAGGAGGGCATTTTTTTAGAAAGTCCACAAGTGCAATCCTTTAATCCCTTTCCGCTTAGAATTCTCTCCATACAATTCTCTACCCTTGACACTCGAGTTTTGGATTGTTTTGGTTGAGAAAAATAAAGAATATATGCTCTTTGCCGTCCCGGTGTCAATGCTTCAAAAGCAGTTTTTAAGTCTGGTGACTCATCGAATTTATCTTGAAGTTCTTCTGGAATAATGAATTCTGTATCCTTTTTTAAAGTTACTTCCAAACCGGCTTTTTCCACTTCAATGGCTTCAAGTATGTATTCTTTCAAAATAGGTTCTAGTTCAATTATTTCTTGAAGATGAGTGAATCGAATCTGGCGTGCCGCCTGTACATTCTCGGTTTGTTGGACAAGAATTCCATGGGGATCCTTTAATAAGGCACCTTTGTGAAACAGAAGTGCACAATATTCTTTAAATCCATGTATTAATACGACATTTTTCTTCTCAAGCGTGTAACACGGATGCATCCATTTAAATTCTTCGGTCAGATCACAGTCAAGAACAATCTGTCTCAACCGCTCAGATTCTTCCCTCCATTTTTTAACTTTACTTAAATAATCATCAACCTTTGGATTCAGAACTGCCATGTTGTTTCCTCCCATAAAAAAATTACTTCACGAAGGAAGATTTAGTTGCCATGACACACCAAATCGATCATTTAACCAACCAAACCTTTGACTAAAACCATAGTCACCAATTGGCATAAGTGCTTGTCCGCCCTCGATCAGTTTCTGATAAACGTTGTTAATTTCTTCTTCGGTATCACATGTAACAAAAATTGAGAAGGATGGAGTAAATGTAAACTGATGCTTTAAATTACTATCTATACACATAAATTCTTGGCCTTTTATAGAAAAAGTAGCCTGCATTACCGTTCCTTCATCTCCAGATTCATTCGCTCCATAGCGAACAATACTTGTAATTTCTGAATCCTCAATAATAGATATGTAATAATTCATTGCTTCTTCTGCTTTGCCATCTTGAAACATTAAGAATGGTGTAACTTTTCCCATTACGATCAGCTCCTTAAGTTAGTAGGGCTACCTTATCTATTTATTACATTCCTATAATTACAATATAAATAAAGACAGGAAATTTCACTAGTGTTAATGATTAAATCTGAAAATAATTAGATGTTTATTTTTCTATCCCTTCCAAATCAGTATGAACGGCAAAAAAAAGGATGATACCCGAAAGATATCATCACATGGTATTCACTACAATATTATTCTTGAAAGGTTTGAGTCACTTTCACTTGGGTGCCAGGATAATAGTGTCCAATAATTTCTTTGTAGTGTTTCCCTTCTTCTGCCATTTCATTTGCCCCCCATTGACTCATACCAACGCCATGCCCATGGCCTTTGCCACTTACTTTATAAGAAGTTGGATTGATTTCAAATGAACTTATTAAGTAACTTCTAAAATGACCTCCACCTATCATTGGACGTATTTTTTTTAATTCAACATGATCCAACGAAACTCTTTCGAATAAAATGGTTCCATCAATCAACCTTCTCATAAATTCAATTTGGATCGAGCCAATCATCGACCTTTGTGATTCATTTTTAACTTTATCGATTGCCATAAAAGGAATACCTAAAATTTTTATGTCACCTTCATAACCATTTCGATTAAGCCATTTTTTAATAGAGTCGCTGATTTTACCATCTTTCTCCTTTAGCTCGTTCCAGTCCTTCGATTGAATTTCATCCAGATCTATTTGTGTTTTTTGTAATGTAAAATCCCAGGGTTGAATGGGATCAAAAGGATCTGGTTTGATTGGGAAATATGGGCTTGGATTTCCGCCCCATACATTTTTATTACTCTCTGTGATTCCACCATTACTTGCAGAATAAAAAGCGCTTATGGGCTTATTTTGAAATGTAATAATTTCTCCTTTTGTATCAATTACAGCCCTCTTTGTATTACTAAATTCATTGTATCCTCCGTAAACTTGATATTGGATGGTGTCGTCGAGTTGGGGATTCTTATGGGTGATTGTATACGTGCGAGCAGCTAACGTTTGTGCCTTTAAAGCCTCAATATTCCATTCAGGAAACACTTCAAATGGAACAACTCCTTTTAAGTAATCCTCTAATAGTATCTGATTAGCAGGTCTTATGTGTTTTCCTTCTATATCAAACTCTACCGCTCCCATATAAGGTCTTCCATCAATGTATATTAGGTGCTCTTCATCATAAGTATCAGGATATAAAATGAACGGGCTACCGATTTCCATTTTTGACTTACCGCAAATAAGAAACATTTTGCCATCTTTAAATGAAATTGTATATTCATCCCCTTCATTTAACACCAATGCTGGATCTAATGTTGAATAATTACCTTTTATGTAAAATGGTATTTTAGAGGTATCTCCAATATAATTTCGTAATCTCACAGAGATCATCTCTTCCGCTTGCACTTCACTTGTGAAAGCGAGTAAAACGAATATGAAAATCGATAGGATAAAAGTTTTCATAACCATATTATTTATTATGTTTTTACTGATTATTCCTGAAGCTTTATTCCAACTCTTATAATTCTGTTTGATTAACGTTAAGTTCAATCAAATTACCATCTGGGTCAGCACAGAAAATTTGTGCAAATCCACTTTTTCCGTAGGGTTTTTCAAGAATTTCCACTTCATTTTGTTTTAACCATGTAAGCGCATCATAATAGTTCTCTACTCTCAGAGCAAAGTGACCTTCTCTGCTGGATAAGCTTTTATCCTGACGAATCGTCTGTGAAGAAGGATCAACGATCAAGTGGAGTTGCTGTCCCTCTATTTCATACCAGGCACCTGAAAAATCAAAATCTGGACGTGGTATTTCATTTAAACATAATACATTCCCATAGAAATCTTTTGCTCTTTCCAAATCTGTAACTGTAAGACTTACGTGATGGAGACTTTTATATTTAATCAAAATGTACACTCCTTTTATTCTTCTCTTATTTGTATCTTACTCAAAAAACCTCCTATGTGGAAGTGGCCTCCCACCCTCTACTCTTCAAGTTTATCTGAAAAGCCCAAGGGTTAACATTTTCTTAAAAGATAAAAAAACACAACAAAAAAACGCTTGATAGCGTTTTTGTTGTGTTTTTATTTTTTACGCGCCTTAGAGGATTCGAACCTCTGACCGTACGCTTAGAAGGCGTATGCTCTATCCAGCTGAGCTAAAGGCGCATCTATATAGTGGCGGAGAAGGAGGGATTTGAACCCTCGCGCCGGTTACCCGACCTACACCCTTAGCAGGGGCGCCTCTTCAGCCTCTTGAGTACTTCCCCATAGACATAAAAATGGCTCCGCAGGTAGGACTCGAACCTACGACCGATCGGTTAACAGCCGATTGCTCTACCACTGAGCTACTGCGGAACATTGAAGAATTATTTTAATAGGGTAAAAAATCTGGTGGGCCTAAATGGACTCGAACCATCGACCTCACGCTTATCAGGCGTGCGCTCTAACCAGCTGAGCTATAGGCCCCTATTTGGAGCGGGTGATGAGAATCGAACTCACGACATCAGCTTGGAAGGCTGAGGTTTTACCATTAAACTACACCCGCAAATATAAAATTGGAGGCAACACCCGGATTTGAACCGGGGATAAAGGTTTTGCAGACCTCTGCCTTACCACTTGGCTATGCTGCCATAACTGGGCTAGCTGGATTCGAACCAACGCATGACGGAGTCAAAGTCCGTTGCCTTACCGCTTGGCTATAGCCCAATGAAAAAATTTATAAATAATGGGGCGACTGATGGGAATCGAACCCACGAATGTCGGAACCACAATCCGATGCGTTAACCACTTCGCCACAACCGCCATAATGGTGGAGGGGGACGGATTCGAACCGCCGAACCCAAGGGAGCGGATTTACAGTCCGCCGCGTTTAGCCACTTCGCTACCCCTCCATATAAAAATGATAAGAAACATTAATATGAATGGTGGCTCAGGACGGAATCGAACCGCCGACACAAGGATTTTCAGTCCTTTGCTCTACCGACTGAGCTACTGAGCCATATTTATTATAGTACCCTAGATACAGTTTTGCTTCGTCCTTCGTCCCGATTTTTCAAATCGGTACGCTGGATGCAATTCTAAGAAGATTATTCATCGTGCTCTACCGACTGAGCTACTGATACATATAAAATGGCGGTCCCGACCGGGATCGAACCGGCGATCTCCTGCGTGACAGGCAGGCATGTTAACCGCTACACCACGGGACCAGAAATTTTTCAAATTTAATTGAAAAATTTAGATTGCGGGGACAGGATTTGAACCTGCGACCTTCGGGTTATGAGCCCGACGAGCTACCAGACTGCTCCACCCCGCGATAATATTATAAGAAAAAGCTGTGTTGCATTTAAAAAATGGAGGAGGTAGAGGGATTCGAACCCCCGCGCGGTTTGACCCGCCTGTCGGTTTTCAAGACCGATCCCTTCAGCCGGACTTGGGTATACCTCCGTATCTTTGGTAGCGGCGGAGGGGATCGAACCCCCGACCTCACGGGTATGAACCGTACGCTCTAGCCAGCTGAGCTACACCGCCAAAATAATTCATTGAATTTTTAAAACACATGTTCAGGAATTAATGAAGATTATTTTCACTACACTACGTTCCGTGAAAAAATCTAAGTGGAGCCTAGCGGGATCGAACCGCTGACCTCCTGCGTGCAAGGCAGGCGCTCTCCCAGCTGAGCTAAGGCCCCATAATAAAGTTAGATGGTCGGGAAGACAGGATTCGAACCTGCGACCCCTTGGTCCCAAACCAAGTGCTCTACCAAGCTGAGCTACTCCCCGATTAAAACTAATATGGCGCGCCCGAAAGGAGTCGAACCCATAACCTTCTGATCCGTAGTCAGACGCTCTATCCAATTGAGCTACGGGCGCATGTTTTTCACTTTGATATCCAAGTGATAAGGAAAAAATGAAACCTATTTTGCTTTGCAATTTATCGATGGATATTTTACTTCGTAAAAATCCTTGGTGCCGAGGACCGGAATCGAACCGGTACGGTAGTCACCTACCGCAGGATTTTAAGTCCTGTGCGTCTGCCAGTTCCGCCACCCCGGCAAAAGAAGTTCTTGGAGCGGAAGACGGGATTCGAACCCGCGACCCCAACCTTGGCAAGGTTGTATTCTACCACTGAACTACTTCCGCAAATGGAAAATTATTTTACTATTGTATAAAACGTTGGTGCGGGTGAAGGGAGTCGAACCCCCACGCCTTGCGGCGCTAGATCCTAAGTCTAGTGCGTCTGCCAATTCCGCCACACCCGCGTTATGATAATTAATGGAAAGTTGTTTTGCTGAAGCAAAAAACTTTGGTGAGCCATGAAGGACTCGAACCTTCGACCCTCTGATTAAAAGTCAGATGCTCTACCGACTGAGCTAATGGCTCGGTATAAAGTGGTGCCGGTGAGAGGACTTGAACCCCCAACCTACTGATTACAAGTCAGTTGCTCTACCAATTGAGCTACGCCGGCTTATTAAGAAGACTATTTTTCACTTTCGTGACTTTAGGATGAATATTTTTCACTTCGTGACTTAAGGATGAATATTTTTCACTTCGTGAAAAAATTCTTAATGGAGGATGACGGGATCGAACCGCCGACCCCCTGCTTGTAAGGCAGGTGCTCTCCCAGCTGAGCTAATCCTCCGAAATGGAAAGTTATTTTCACTTCGTGAAAAAACTTGGTTATTTTCACTTCGTAAAAAAACTTGGTGACCCCTACGGGATTCGAACCCGTGTTACCGCCGTGAAAGGGCGGTGTCTTAACCGCTTGACCAAGGGGCCTAACTATATATTTTAGACAAAAATAATAGTCCCAATAGGGACAAGCCTGGCGACGTCCTACTCTCACAGAGGGAAACCCTCAACTACCATTGGCGCTGAAAAGCTTAACTTCCGTGTTCGATATGGGAACGGGTGTGACCTTTTCGCTATCGCCACCAGACTATAAAGTTTGAAGGTTGTTCCTTCAAAACTAGATAAAGAGTCAAAGTCAAAAGAATGAGTATCATTTAAATTTGGTTAAGTCCTCGATCGATTAGTATCAGTCAGCTCCACACGTCACCGCGCTTCCACCTCTGACCTATCAACCTGATCATCTTTCAGGGATCTTACTAGCTTACGCTATGGGAAATCTCAT
>NZ_JBHLUU010000018.1:0-21755 GCF_042433785.1 Robertmurraya beringensis
CTTGGATAACGGCTGGAAATCGATATAAAACTGACGGAAAATGTATCTCAATTTAAATGCTTGAGGGTCCTTTTTGAACCTTTTCTTTTCTTTTGAAGTCATCCCATTGAGCTTCTTTTGATAATAAGAACAGTCATTGTTCTTGCACTTAAACACGTGAAAATCTTTTCTTTCTTTTATTTTCTCGAGAGTCTTGGAACAATGAGGACATTTCAGGATGGCCTCCTTAGAGTAACGGTTCTTTTCACTGAAAAGTTCTGTACACACCTTGCATTGATACTGACCTTTATCTCCATTGTTGGCATAAAGATAATCCGATGGAGCACCACACTTTGGACAGTTCATGGCTTTAGGTACGGAAACTTTTGCATTCTTACGCCTTTGAACAGGTTTGAGAGCTTTCCGTTCTTCTCTAGATATTCACTAAGAAGAACTCGATAATCAAGCTGTTCTAGAACTTCAATGACTGGAAGGTCATCCACTTGAAGTTTTCGATAAGGTTTATTTACGGGCTGTTCAGTAGGTTTATCGAACATGCTTTTACCAATCAATAAAGTAAGCAATGTTCGAATGAGTTGTTCTTGATAGTTTATAAAAGTTAATAAATAGGTTATAATTTGAGGGTACAAATTGTCACTTCCATTCTTGGTTGTTGGGTGTGTGGTAACCTCAATTATCCAAAGAATTTAGGGGGTGGCAATTTTTTTGCCTATAAAGCCCTCTATGGAGATATTTTATAACCTATTTCTTATAGAAGTTTTGACAATACGACTAAAAAAGAGGGGGTTGGACTTATGGGAATGACCATGTCAGAAAAAATACTAGCAAGAGTTTCTGGACAGTCAAAAGTAAGCGCTGGAGATATTGTTTGGGTAAAAGTAGATATTGCGATGATGCATGATTTACTAGGTCCATGGTTGGTGGATGCTGGATTTCGGCGGCTAGGTGGCCAGTTGTTCGATAAAGACAAAGTGGTTGTTGTGTCAGATCACTGTACACCACCTGCAACTGTTCAACAAGCAGATATTTTAAAATTCACACGTGATTGGGCCCGAAATCAAGATCTTACGTATTACTATGAGTTTGAAGGACCGTGTCACCAAGTGATTGTTGAACATGGGCATGTTCGTCCAGGTAGACTAATACTTGGTACTGATTCCCATACCTGTATGGCTGGTGGCTTAGGTGCGTTTGCAACTGGAATCGGCTCAACAGAAATGATTGGTGTCTTGTTAACTGGAGAAACCTGGCTAAAAGTACCTGAAACGATTAAAGTGGTCTGGGAAGGGAAAATTCCTCATGGGGTGTATGCTAAAGACTTGATCCTTGAAACGATTAAAGATATTGGTCATGCAGGAGCAACCTATCAATCGATTGAATTTTCCGGAGAAGCAATTAAGGATTTATCTATAGATGAACGGCTAGTTTTATCTAACATGGCAGTTGAAGCGGGGGCAAAGACTGGATTAATTGAGCCCGATGAAAAAGTCGCAAACTATTTACGTTCCAAGGGTGTCGATGAAGAGCTAGATTTAATACGCAGCGATGAAAACGCTTCATTCTCTCGTGTTTTGTATAAAGATGCCTCCATTTTAGAGCCTCAAGTAGCCTGTCCACATGAAGTAGATAATGTACATTCTGTTAGTTTAGTAGAAGGAAAACCGGTGGACCAAGTGTACTTAGGCTCCTGTACCAATGGGCGTATAAGTGACCTTCGAATTGCGGCAGAAATACTTAAAGGGAAAAAAATCTCAAAGAATATTCGGTGTTTGGTCGTTCCAGCTTCTCAACAAATTTGGTTGCAGGCTAATAAAGAGGGAATATTAGATATTCTTACTGAAGCAGGATGTATAGTAAACATGCCTTCTTGTGGGGCTTGTGGCGGATTTACGAGTGGTGTAATCGGTGCAGGAGAAGTGGTCATGTCTTCCTCAAACCGTAATTTTAGAGGAAGAATGGGCAGCCCCAAAGGGGAAGTATATTTAGGTTCTCCAGCAACTGTTGCTGCAACAGCTATTGAAGGGAAAATTACGGATCCAAGAAAATATTTATCCATGGAGGTTAGATAAATGTCATTCATTATTAGGGGAAGGGTTTGGAAGTACGGAGATAACATTAATACGGACATCATTTCACCTGGCCAATATATGAGTTTACCAGTAGAAAAACAAGCCGAGCACGCAATGGAAGCCATTGATTCTACCTTTTCACAAAAGATTAAAGCTGGGGACATACTAGTAGCTGGAAGCAATTTCGGCTCGGGATCTAGTCGAGAAACGGCCCAAATGGTGCTTAAACATCATAAAATAGGTGCCATTGTTGCTACTTCATTTGCACGTATTTTTTATAGAAACTCCATTAACGTTGGTCTACCTGTTGTAGAAATAGATACTTCAGTTATACAGGAAGGTGATGACTTAGAAATCGACTTACTGGTAGGAAAAGTCATAAATCATTCCCAAGGAACAGAGTACAAAGGAACCAAGTTACCCGAACATTTAATAGAAATGGTTAAAATGGGTGGTTTAGAACCCTATTTAGCTAAGAAATTAAATATATCTTAAACATGGAGGTCTTTATATGAACCTACCAAAACGTGTTGAAATAATTGAAGTCGGACCACGAGATGGAATTCAAAACGAGGTCAATTTTATCCCTACCGAACAAAAAATCGCCCTAATAAACTCATTGAATAAAACTGGAATTACTAGAATGGAAGCTACTTCTTTTGTCCATCCGGTTTATGTACCTCAGATGAAAGACGCCAAAGAAGTCATTCAGAGCATATCGCAAAAACCCAATATACAATATATGGCCTTAATTCCGAATGAAAAGGGATATGATCTCGCAGTAGAAAATGGAGTGTGTGATGTGTCCTTAGTGGTAGGTGCTAGTGACAGCTTCAATTTAAGAAACGTAAAAATGAGCAGAGAAGACTCTATTCGAAAGTTTGAAGGAGTCATAAAAAAGGCAAAAGCTAACGGGATATTTATTCGATATAATATCGCCACCGCGTTTTGGTGTCCATACGAAGGGAAAATAGATCCTGACATCGTGTTAGACATGATTCAGAGAATTGACGTTCTAGGAGTCGATGAAATCGTTCTCTGCGATACGATTGGCAGAGCAAACCCAAAAGATGTATATAAATTATTCGAAGCAACTCTCTTACAAAGGCCAAAAGCAATGATCACAGCTCATTTTCACGATACGTATGGTTTTGGTCTATCAAACATTATTGCCGCATTGCAGGCAGGGGTTACCAGATTTGATGCGTCGATTGGGGGCCTTGGAGGATGTCCATTTGCACCAGGAGCAGCAGGGAATATTGCTACTGAAGATGTTGTTTTTATGCTCCACGAGATGGGGATTGATACAGGTATTAACCTTCAGGTTCTCCTTGAATGTGTAGACCAAATAAAACCTCACACATCTCGAGAATTAGTGGGTCATTTTCATAAATCACCTGCAGCTGAATCTATCTATATATAGAACCTTCTATTTGTGCTCATAGGAGTTTAATAGAAATAAAGTGGGATTTTTGTAAAAAAAAGCACAGCAAGAGGAAAAAATTTGATGTGCCTTTTTTGCTAGGAGACTACATTTAGCTTCATCCAGGTTCCTTGAAATAGGGTAGAGTACTAGTATTTTTAGCTCACCACAAACATTTATGTAACTGAATGAAAAATAAAAGGCATCGAGAAATCGAGGTTTTTTACGTTTGGCTATGATAAATAATTGTAGATATTGTGTCGATTACAACCGAAAATATCCATTAAAGAAAGTAGGATGATATAATCAATTCGTATAGAAAGGGCGTGAAACAATCATTGAAGATCAAAATCTATCTAACGATCCTACTAACCATCCTGGTATTAGTTGGATGTAATAATGCTGGCACAAATGAGGAAGCTTCTTTAAAAGAAAATGAAATGGAACAGATCAAGGATTTGGTAAGTGATTATAGTCTAGGAAAAATCAAAAACGAATCTGCTTCGATTACTTCTGAACATCTAATTGTGAAGAAAAGTGATGGAGATGAGGAAATCTATGACTTGCCTGAAGAAGAATTTTTCGTATCTATTGCCCCTTACCTAAATGAAACCCATCCATGAACGAATCATAGCTTGACAGGTTGTCAAGGTGAACTGGTTGAAGAAACATTTGATGTATTTATTGAAGATAAGGACGGCAATGTAATATTAGATGATGAAGTGGTTTCTCAAAAGAATGGTTTTTTGGATTTATGGCTTCCGCGTGATCAAACTTATAAAGTGAAAATTGAACATGATGGAAAAGTAGTAGAATCCGAATTATCTACTTTTGATAATGATGGTACTTGTATAACTACCATGCGATTAAGTTGAAAACACAACCGTACCAAGTTATAGCAAAAGTTAGATTAGCAATTAGCCCGGGAAGCATGGAGAAGATTCTCCTGCTTCCTCTTTATGTTTTTATATAAGTGACTTACTTATAATTGCTTTTATCATAATATACTATTCTGTTTACGGTAGTCAGTAGATTTAGGAAAAGTAGTGGAAGAAGTAGCCAACTGCCTAACGATTCCTATCATGATTACCGAGAATGGGGTGGTTACGGATGATGATAAGAAACGAGAAGAATTTATACAAAGAGCGTTAATATATTATTTGCTATCCTGTCTAGAGAAGGGTATTGATAATTGGATCATTTATGGCATCCCATAGAGTAGTAACAAACATGATGCCTGCTGCAACTCCGGCCGAAATACCGAATCGGGTAGGTAGAAACGACATGCAACTTGCTAAAGAATAAAGACGAAATCAATGTATGCATGCCACACAACATATCAAAAAAAATGGTGAATGCGAAGTTGTGCTGGCATTCTGACAGGATTTTGATATTCTTTACAGCTCTTGTCCGAATGAAGAGTGCATTTAGACCGAATAGTGCTATTTTTGATTCCTCCTGTCCGAATGAGGCAGGTATTCAGACAAGATTGTGCCATTCTCAAAGGCTCTTGTCCGAATGAGGTGGTTATTTAGACAGGATAGCGTCATTCTCTAAAACTCTTGTCCGAATGAGGTGGTTATTGAGACAGGATAGTGTCATTCTCAACAGCTCTTGTCCGAATGAAGTGGTTATTGAGACAGGATAGTGTCATTCTCAACAACTCCTGTCCGAATGAGGTGGTTATTTAGACAAGAACCTGCCATTCTCAACAGTTCTTGACCGAATGTGTTAGTAATTAATGTATCAAGGGAATTGGTTAAACAGGTAAATGTCAGATAATGTAAAACGCGTGGATGAACATTATGTCCATGCGTTTTTATATGATAATTGAAGCTTTAATGTTAGAAATAATACATTATCGAAACCACATATGCAATTTGTTCTGTGTATTTATTTTTCAAAACGGAAAGTGATTCAATTTTTATTGGTAAACTTGAGTGTGGTCGTCCTAAAAAAATAATTAATTTCCCAATTCTGGGACATACTCTTTGTTGATATCCTTTTACCCCATGAGAGCTATTTGATATTTGTACCATGCTACATTAATTGACAGAGGTGGGACTTTTTGAAATGTTCACAATGTGATTACGCCAATCCAACTGGTTCGAAGTTTTGCTTAAGCTGTGGTGAAAAGTTCCTTAAAATGAATACACCACAGGATGAAAACAGCTTTTTTTATGAGTTTGCCAATTATGTAAATGTTGTTCCAAAGGTGGAACGGTCGGTTGAACCAAAATTCGTCAATATCTTTTCCCGTGTTTTTGCTGATCATAGTGAACTCGAAGCGGAACGACTGTTTATCGTTGGAACAGCACTTACAACACCTAAAATATCCGAAGTAAAGGATACATGGCCCAAACCTTGGCTATTTGCCCGGTTATTCATTATTGCACTACTTGTTTTTGCTGGATTCTATGTAGGTGCAAGTTACTTTGGAAATGCGAACTTTTTACCGGGACTGATTATTGTTGGGGCATTTGGCGTTCCGTTGACCACGTTAATTTTCTTTTGGGAAATGAATGTACCCCAAAATATTGCCATTTACCGTGTGATGTATGTGGTGTTAGTTGGCGGCATTCTCTCGATGTTAATCGCACTCGTGTTTTTCGATATTTTAAAGAATAACATCACTCCGATTACCATTGGAATTATTGAGGAGCTTGCGAAAACAATCATAGTTATTACATTTGTTCACTACAGAAGGTACAAATATATTTTAAACGGTCTACTAATTGGTGCAGCAGTTGGGACAGGTTTTGCTGCTTTTGAAACGGCCGGGTACGCACTACGAGCACTGCTTTCGGGAGATGCAACAAGTCTGTATGGAACGATCCTATTAAGAGGGTTCTATGCTCCAGGTGGACATGTGGCATGGGCTGCTTTGACCGGTGCTGCGTTCTGTCGAGTACAAAAAGATCAACCATTTCGATTTAACATGCTATTTCATTATCAATTTTTACAAGTATTTATCTTAGTCGTGGGGATACACGCTCTTTGGGACACAAAGATTCCAGGCATGTTCCCGTTTGGATATGTCATCTTAATGGCTACTTCATGGCTTGCCGTATTGCTGTTCATTCGTGGAGGTCTGAAAGAGATAGGCGAGAGGAAATTAATGTCTTCTAAGTAATTTCTTAAAAAAAAAGCTGATTTCATCTTGGGAAATCAGCATTTTTTTTACAATTTCCGATTCTGGGAGCGATTTTTAAGCTTTTTTTAAGCTTTAACTCTGAAAATGGACAAGTATGGTCTTAAAACAGATAAGAGCAGGAGGAAATTCATTGTCCATTTCAATTACTACAAACGGTTATTCCAACTATGTGGTTCAAAACCAAACGGCTAACAAAGTACAAAACCTTCAGTCAAACAATCTATTAGGGGTCAATTCAGATTCCCTGATGATTAGTGAAGAAGCGTTGGCATACTTGTCTTCTACCCGAAATACAACGATTCTACCGTCAGGAAATTATACAAACAACATTCGTACCGAACCACTGACCATCGAAGAAATGAGTTCTTATTTATCAGGAATGATAGAAAGACTTAGCGCAACAAATGTAGATTCCGGAGAGAGTGAATCAGCAAGTAAAAGAGCCTCTACTATTGCTACATTGAAGGAAACGCTAGCGGGGGTTGATTTAACTTCTGCAACAAATGAAGAAATCAAAAGCCTTTTCACCGATGTCACAAATATATTTAAAGAGGCACGACCTCCGAGAGAACCTCATGGCCTACCACCAATCGAAATAATGGAGGGAGTGACTTCAACATTATCTAATGAAGAAAATAGAAATTTATTTTCAACTATTCTCAACCAACTAACCTCTTCAGAGGACAATGCCGTATCTACTTTACTTAAACTTCAAGAGACACTTTCATCTGTTGACCTTACAACTTCAACAAATGAAGATGTTGACTTTGTTTTTAATATTGTATTGGACGCGTTGGATGAAAGTTGGTTACTGGATAATCAGGCATCAACATCTATTATATTTGAAAGTGCAGAGGATTTAACTACTGAAGAGAAGAAGTCTTTCTTAAATGAGATTATAAGTAGTTTTCAATTAACTGAAGATGAAACAAACACAAATTTGCTATGATAAATTCAACAAAAAGTACTGGCCAAATATAATTTCGGCCAGTACTTTTTGTTAATAATCTTCTATTTATATTGCTCCAACCGATTAAAAAACTGAATCAAAAACTGATAAAAGTTCCTCTCAGCTGGTGCCAGTTCACGATGTTTCGGAATAATAACCCCAACCGTACGCCTCGCTTTCGGTGTTTCGATCGGTACTTTGACCGTGAAACGGGGAGTCGAGTCATAGAACGTACTCTCTGGTAATAGACTAACGCCGATTCCGGCGGAAACCAGTCCTTTTAGCGCATCCATATCCTCGCCTTCAGAGGTAATCTCCGGTTCAAATCCTGCTTCTCGACACGCCTCTACCGCAAGTTTTCTAAGAACATAGCCTTTAGGAAATAACACGAATTTATCGTTTCGCATATCACTTAAAGGAATCCGTTTTTTTTCAGCCAACGGGTGCAGTGAAGGCAGCAAGGCCACAATGTTTTCCATAAATAAAATCTTTGTTTCTAAGTCAGGATCATTCGTTGGGACAGGCCCAAGAAACGCTAAATCAATTTCTCCGTTTTTCACAGCATCGATTAAGTTGGCATACGATCCTTGACGCAGATGGAAGGATACATTGGGGAAATCATTCTTATAGGCAGAAATCACCGTTGGAAGCCAGTATCGGGCAAGGCTGGTAGGATAACCAATTTTAATCGTTCCGGCTTGTGGATCAAGAAACTCGTCTATTTTTTCTTTAGCTTCATCCAGTTTTTTTAAGGAGCTTTTGACATACTTCAAAAAGATATATCCAATCTGTGTAACCTTAATGTTTCTCCCCACTCGTTCGAGTAACTTGACCCCTAGCTCTTCTTCTAACTTGGTAATTTGATAGCTCACCGCTGATTGTGCCACGTTTAAGTTATCAGCTGCTTCCGTCATATGTTCCCGCTCGGCTACTTCTATAAAATATCGCAATTGTCGAAGCTCCATTTTTGACTGTTCTCCCATTCATATTATTTTTCGATTAATTTAATATAAATTATATATTGTTTATATCATTTTGAAAACATAGAATGTTGTTATATGAATTTTTCGACAACAATCGGCAGGGAGAGAAGAATATGACATATCATCAATTACCAAAAGCACAAGGTCTCTACCGTCCTGAATTTGAACATGATGCATGTGGAATCGGCTTATACGCTCACATAAAAGGGAACGCCACACATGAGATAGTGGCAAAAGGACTATCAATGCTTTGTCAATTGGATCATCGCGGCGGACAGGGAAGTGACCCGTTAACAGGCGATGGCGCAGGACTAATGGTTCAAATACCGGATCTATTTTTCAGACAAGAATGTTCTGACATGAACTTACCTGAAAAAGGGAAGTACGGTGTGGGAATGCTATTTTTCTCAAAGGATGACAAAGAACGCGAAGCAATAGAAGCAACTATTAATCAATTAATTGAACAAGAAGGTCAAACTGTGCTTGGTTGGAGAAATGTTCCAGTCGATGCAGGGAAAATTGGAGTGACTGCACAGGAAAGCTGTCCGGTCGTTCGCCAGGTGTTTGTTGGCGATAACGAAGGAGATTCACTAGCGTTTGAAAGAAAATTATACGTGATTCGTAAACAAGCTGAAAACTGGGCAAAGGGTTCTGACTATCGTTTCTATTTTGCAAGTTTTTCAAGCAGAACGATTGTTTATAAAGGACTATTAACTCCTGAACAAGTAGATCAATTTTATTTGGACTTACAGGATGAGAGCTTTGTGTCTGCGTTTGCTTTAGTGCATTCACGCTTTAGTACAAATACCTTCCCAAGCTGGGAAAGAGCCCATCCAAACCGTTATTTGATTCACAACGGGGAAATCAATACGCTTCAAGGAAATATTCACTGGATGAAGGCACGTGAAACACAATTCATTTCGGAAGCATTTGGATCTGATTTAGAAAAAGTATTGCCGATCCTTGATACAGATGGAAGTGATTCGTCGATTTTAGACAATGCGCTTGAATTCATGGTTCTTGCCGGCAGAAAGCCAGCGCATGCTGCGATGATGTTAGTGCCTGAGCCTTGGTCTAATAATCCTCATATCACGGATGAAAAAAGAGCTTTTTATGAATATCACAGCTCATTAATGGAGCCATGGGATGGACCATCAGCGATTTCGTTTACAGATGGAAAACAAATCGGAGCGATTCTAGATCGTAATGGACTTCGACCAGCTCGTTATTATGTAACGGAAGATGATTATATTATTTTTTCATCTGAAGTTGGTGTCATCGATGTAGAGCCGGAAAAAGTGTTATACAAAGAGCGTCTTCAACCAGGAAAAATGCTTTTAATTGATTTAGAAGAAGGACGTATCATTTCTGATGAGGAAGTTAAATCTGAAATGGCTCAAGCGCAGCCTTACCAGCAATGGCTAAATGACGAGCTTGTTCGCTTAGAGGATAGCGTAGAGTCTGAAGGAGAAGTTCCGGAAGATATCATCGTTCGTCAAAAAGCGTTTGGATATACGTATGAAGATATTCAAAAATACATCATTCCAGCTGTAAGCGAAGGCAAAGATCCACTTGGAGCGATGGGGAATGATATGCCGCTAGCTGTCTTATCAGATAAGCCCCAGAATTTGTTTAACTATTTTAAGCAATTATTCGCTCAAGTAACGAATCCACCGATTGACGCGATTCGTGAAGCAATTGTAACGTCAACGGTTTCTTATTTAGGTGCAGAAGGGAATTTGCTTCATCCATCAGCGGAAAATTGTCGTCGAATTCAGTTAGAAACACCGATTTTGACAAACAGTCAGCTAGTAGCCTTAAAGAATGGTAAAGAATTTAAAGCTGCAGTTATTGACATGGTGTTCCAAGACGATTTAGAAAGCAGTCTGAACGATCTTTGCCGTCAAGCAGAAGAAGCAATTGCAGGTGGAGCTAGTTTACTAATCCTGTCTGACCGTCATATCAATGAAACAACTATTGCGATTCCATCACTACTTGCAGTAAGTGCCCTTCATCAGCATTTGATTCGTGAAGGATTACGTACGAAGGCAAGCATCATTGTGGAATCTGGAGAAGTAAGAGAAGTTCATCACTTTGCTGTATTGCTTGGATATGGTGTGGATGCGATCAACCCTTATCTAGCGTTCTCGATTTATCAGCAAGCTGTTTCAGAAGGATCATTACCATTCACATACCAAGAATCAGTGAAAAAGTACATCGCTTCTATGAATGAAGGCGTCGTGAAGGTTATGTCAAAAATGGGAATTTCAACGGTTCAAAGTTACCGTGGGGCTCAAATTTTTGAAGCGGTTGGAATCAGCTCTGATGTGATCGATCGTTACTTTACTGGAACGGTTTCACAGCTTGGAGGAATTGGCTTAGACACGATTTCGGAAGAGGCGAAGCTGCGTCACTCTGAAGCTTACTTTTCATTAGACCATACGTTAGAATCCGGAAGTAATTTCCAGTGGAGACATGACGGCGAACACCATGCCTTTAATCCTGGAACGATTCACACCTTGCAATGGGCTTGTCGTAACGGTGATTACGAATTATTTAAAAAATATTCAACACTTGCCAATGAAGAAAGACTCGGATTTTTACGTAACTTATTCTCTTTCAATGGTACTAGACAACCGTTACCTATTGAAGAGGTAGAAAGTGTGGATTCAATCGTTCGCCGTTTTAAAACAGGCGCGATGAGTTTTGGATCTATTAGTAAGGAAGCGCACGAAACATTAGCGATTGCCATGAACCGTTTAGGTGGAAAAAGCAATAGTGGTGAAGGTGGAGAAGACGCTAGCCGATTTGTACCTGATGAAAATGGTGACAACCGTGGAAGTAAGATTAAACAAATCGCTTCTGGTCGTTTTGGTGTGAAAAGTCATTACCTTGTGAATGCTGAAGAGCTACAAATTAAAATGGCTCAAGGAGCGAAGCCTGGTGAAGGCGGACAGTTAATGGGGAAAAAGGTATATCCATGGGTAGCAGATGTTCGTGGTTCAACACCTGGCGTAAGCTTGATTTCACCTCCACCACATCATGACATCTACTCCATTGAAGATTTGGCTCAGCTGATTCATGATTTAAAAAATGCCAATCGTCAAGCTCGCATCAGCGTGAAGCTAGTATCTAAGGGCGGAGTTGGAACGATCGCTGCTGGCGTTGCGAAAGCTGTAGCTGACGTAATCGTGATTAGCGGGTACGACGGTGGAACAGGTGCATCACCAAAAACAAGTATTCAGCACGCTGGATTACCTTGGGAACTTGGATTAGCAGAGGCACACCAAACGCTAATGCTCAACGGATTGCGTGACCGTGTGGTTCTTGAGACAGACGGAAAATTAATGACAGGTAAAGATGTAGTTATGGCTGCTTTACTCGGTGCTGAGGAATTTGGCTTTGCTACTGCACCATTAGTCGTTCTTGGCTGTGTCATGATGCGTGTATGTCATTTGGATACTTGTCCAGTAGGGATCGCGACTCAAAATCCAGAGCTTCGTAAAAAGTTCACAGGTGAAGCAGATTATATCGTGAACTACATGCGCTTTGTGGCACAGGAAGTTCGTGAGATGATGGCGGAGCTTGGCTTTAGAACAGTGGAAGAAATGGTTGGGCGTACGGATGTATTAACGGTAAGTGATCGTGCAAAATCGCACTGGAAGGCACAGCATTTAGATTTAACAGCACTGCTGCACAAGCCCGAAGGAGCAACAACCTTTAAACACCCGCAAAATCATCGAATTGACGAAAGTCTTGATATCAAGCATATTCTACCTGCTGTTCAAAAAGCAGTAGAAGACGGAACACCTGTAGAAGCAAGCTTCCCAATTACAAACGTGAATCGCGTAGCGGGTACGATTGTAGGAAGTGAAATCTCAAAACGTTATGGTGAAGTTGGTCTTCCAGAAGATACGATTTCCTTAAAGTTTAACGGATCCGCTGGTCAAAGCTTTGGAGCATTTGTACCAAAGGGAATGACACTTGAATTGACTGGTGACGCGAATGATTATGTTGGAAAAGGTCTTTCTGGCGGAAAAATCATTGTAAAAGCGGATGAACATACAAAGCTTACATCAGGCGAAAATGTTATCGCAGGAAATGTTGCCTTTATTGGTGCTACTAGTGGTGAAGCGTATATCAACGGACGTGCCGGAGAACGTTTTGCTGTTCGTAATAGTGGCGTACATGTAGTCGTAGAAGGAATTGGTGACCACGGCTGTGAATATATGACAGGCGGACGTGTTGTAGTTTTAGGAGATGTGGGTAAAAACTTCGGAGCTGGTATGTCCGGTGGAATTGCTTACATTTATACAGAAGACGAGAAAGCATTTAAGAATCTATCTAACCAAGAAATGATTGAATTTGAGGCAGTATCCTCTCCTGCTGAACAGGATGAGCTAAAAACATTAATACAAAACCATTACCGCTACACAGAGAGTGTGAAGGCGAGTTGTATTCTAGAAGACTGGGCAAAATGTGTCAGAAAATTTGTCAAAGTCATTCCAAAAGATTATAAACGAATGATCACTTTGATCGACGAGCAAAAACTAGCAGGATTATCGGAAGAAGAAGCCGTCATGAGCGCCTTTTTAGCGAATTCCGGAGCAACATCAAAACCATCGAAACAGCAGGAAGCTGCCATCCGCTAAGAAAGGGGAGTAAAAAACATGGGAAAAGCAACAGGATTTATGGAATATGCTCGTGAAAAAGCAGCAGAAAGAGATCCATTACAAAGACTAAACGATTGGAAAGAACATAAACTTCCTATTTCTGATGAGAAATTAAGTACACAGGGGGCGCGGTGTATGGACTGCGCCACTCCCTTCTGTCATATCGGTATGGAAATTGGGGGAGCTACTTCTGGGTGTCCGATTCATAACTTGATTCCTGAGTGGAATGATCTTGTGTATAAAGGCCGTTGGAAAGAAGCGCTAGATCGCTTGTTAAAAACCAATAATTTCCCAGAGTTTACAGGGAGAGTATGTCCGGCACCTTGTGAAGGTTCTTGTACTGTGGCCCTTTACGACCCGGCAGTTACGATTAAAAATATTGAACAAGCGATTATCGATAAAGGATTTGAAAACGGATGGATTACACCGCGAATTCCTTCCTCTCGCTCTGGAAAGAAAGTGGCGATCATTGGTTCGGGTCCTGCTGGTTTAGCAGCAGCCGATCAATTGAATCAAGCCGGTCACTCGGTGACTGTGTTTGAGCGTGCTGACCGTCCGGGAGGTTTGCTCATGTACGGTATTCCAAACATGAAGCTTGAAAAAGAAGTGGTTGAACGCCGCATTCGATTATTAACGCAAGAAGGAATCGACTTCGTAACAAATACGGAAGTAGGCAAAGATATTCAAGCTTCCGAACTTCAAGAACAATTCGATTCGGTCATCCTATGTACAGGGGCGCAAAGACAGCGCGATCTAGTCATTGAAGGCCGTGAAGCAAAGGGCATTCACTTTGCAATGGATTATTTGACTCTAGCAACCAAAAGTTTACTAGATTCTAATTTTGAAGACGGGAACTTCATCGACGTGGAAGGCAAAGATGTCATCGTGATCGGTGGTGGGGACACTGGTGCGGATTGTGTCGCAACCGCTCTTCGACAAAAGTGCCGCAGCGTCGTTCAGTTTGGGAAACACCCACAATTGCCAGCGGAACGTACATCTGATAACCTTTGGCCTGCGTATCCAAATGTGTATACGATGGATTATGCGTATAAGGAAGCAGAAGCGAAATTTGGAGAAGATCCACGTCAATATTCCATTCAAACTAAGAAAATCGTTGCTGATGAGAATGGGAATTTGAAAGAGCTTCACACAATTCAAATGGAAAAACTTAAAGATGAGAACGGACGTTTTTATTTTAAAGAAATACCAGGCACGGAAAAAGTATGGCCAGCTCAGTTTGTGTTTATCGCAATGGGCTTTGAGGGAACTGAGATGCCTTTGTTAAACCAATTCGGAGTAGAATCGGTTAATCAAAAGATTAAAGCTGCAAAAGGTGATTACAAAACAAATGTAGAAGGCGTGTTCGCAGCTGGTGATGCTAGAAGAGGACAAAGCTTAATCGTTTGGGCAATCAACGAAGGCAGAGAAGTGGCTAGTGAAGTCCACAAATATTTGATGGTATAAAATCGTACACATGTAGGCTGCTTTGGCAGCCTATTTTTTTGTATCATTCCTGTAATCCGTTAATCCGTTAAACTACTTATTCCTTGCGTAACGGAGTACGCGTATGTTAAAACTATCAGTAAGCAATTCAAGAATTGCTAGAATATGATTAATAGAGGTACATCATATGAACAAAACGGATTTAATCTACTCGATAGCGAAGAGATGTGACATACCAAGAAAGCACTCAAGAAAAGTAGTAGATATTATCATAGATCACATTTCCACTTCATTAGCTGATGGACACCAGGTACAATTATTAGGCTTTGGAAGCTTTGAAACTCGTGAACGAGCGCAGAGAAAAGGTAGAAACCCGAAAACGGGGGAAGAGATTATTATACCAGCAACCAGATATGCTGTTTTTAGCCCTTGTAGTGAGTTTAAAGATGCCTTGAAATAGGGTGTTTTTTTATAAGTAACTAAATTAGAAAACTCTGTTGAGTTTGATTTCACCAGCTTCATAAAGGGATAAGAATAGATGGATTCCGAATTCAACCTCTACCTTTGGCTAGAGGTTTTTTGGTATACTTTGCAGCTTATTTCTATTCTATGATGATTTAGTAGTGAATAGATAGGACTAGTTTGCTAAAAGTAAAATACAGAACAATAAATAATTCCAGATACAACTAAAAAAATACAGAACAATCATCCACGGAATATTCTGATTTTCTTTAAGCTTAATGTAAGCGTTTTAATAAAACTTTGAAAAGACGAAGGGTGAGTGGGGGTAAACATGTTAAAGAAGCTAAAGAAAAACAAAAGAAAAAAGTTATTAGCATTGGCCATGGCATCAACGGTCGCATTATCGGGATTCTCAACCATAACCATAAGTGCAGCTGAGAATACTACCACAACGGTACAATCTTCCGTCATTGCGGCTACGCCTAAACTAGTGGATGAAAAGTCGATTGATGCAGTTATTGCAGCGATGACACTTCAGGAGAAGGCATTTATGGTTGTAGGAGGAAATAAAGGTGGCTTGGTATCGGAAAACGGAGAAGTCATCGGCGGTCAGTCTACAAAGGTACCAGGGGCAGCTGGTCAGACACAGGAAATTGAACGTTTAGGCATTCCTGCTATCGTGATGGCAGATGGCCCAATGGGTGTCCGGATCTCTCCGACAAGACCAGATGACAATAAAACCTATTATGCTACAAAATTCCCTTCACCAACCGTCCTTGGTTCCTCATGGGACAAGGAGTTAGCGAATGAGGTCGGAGAGGCGACGAGCCAGGAATTGAAAGCGTTCGGAATTGACCTTCTACTTGCCCCTGGAATGAATATTCAAAGTTACCTTCTTAACGGCAGAAACTTTGAATACTTTTCCGAAGATCCAGTCGTCACAGGAGAAATGGCCAGTTCGTTTGTTAATGGGGTGGAAGATAACGGAGTGGGAACAACGATCAAACATTTTGCCGCCTTTAATCAGCGGACCAACAACAATGGAAATATGGTCGTTAGCCAGCGTGCCCTCAGGGAAATTTATCTTAAAGGGTTCGAGATTACGGTAAAAGAATCTGATCCATGGTCGATTATGGATTCTTACAACATGATCAACGGAACGTATGCGACTGAAAATAAAGAACTCTTAACCGATGTGTTAAGGAATGACTTTGGCTTTACAGGGTTCGCCATGACAGACTGGGAGTTCGGCCTTAGAGATATTGCCAAGCAGATGGAAGCGGGGACAAACCTCTTAATGCCAGGAAGTGCTGCACAGTCACAAAGAATCATGGATGCCGTAAATAGCGGAATTCTAGATGAAGCCATTCTTGACCGAAATATTAAGGAAATTCTAAAAATAGTGGTCAATACACGCACATTTAAAGGGGAAACGGCTACGAATGAACCGAATCTTACGGAAAATGCCAAGATTTCAAGAAAAGCAGCTGCAGATGGAATGGTTCTTCTTGAAAATAAAAAAGCGGCCTTGCCAATTAGCAATAAGCAAAGTGTTTCCTTATTCGGGGTACCAGTAAGTGAAATCAATACGGGTGGCAGGGGAAGCGCCCTAGTGTATGCGCCTTACCATGTGGGAGTTGCTGAAGGACTCCGTAATGCAGGCTTTACACTCAATGAAGAGTTGATTCAGAAGAATGATCAATATGTTGCCGAAATGAGAACCAAAGATGAATACAAGGGTACGCCTGGAACTTTTGGATCTGTTGGACCGAAGTTACCCGAAATGGACATCAGCGAAGACGTTATTGAAGCAGCAAAAAATACAGATGTTGGTATTGTGGTCATTGGAACAGCTCCTGGCTCCTATGCGACCGACCGGGCAAAAGAAGACTTCTATCTCTCTGATTCTCAGAAGCAAATGGTAGAACAAGTGTCTAAAGCTTACCGAGAGCAAGGTAAAAAAGTCATTGCAGTGTTGACGGTTGAAGGTCCAATTGAGACGGAAAGCTGGAAAGATCAAGTAGATGGAATCCTGCTTTCTTGGCAACCGGGACAAGAACTTGGAAACGCGGTGGCAGACATCCTGACTGGGAAAGTGAATCCTTCCGGAAAATTGGCGCAGACCTTCCCGAAAGACTATGAGGATCTTCCATATGCGGACCGTTTCCCTGGATCAGCAGATGGTTTCCCGTATGAAGAGGATATCTATGTTGGATACAGATACAATACAACCTTTGACGTCAACCCGGCCTATGAGTTCGGCTATGGATTGTCTTATACAAAGTTCAATTATAGTGGTATAAAATTGACAGAAGGAAAGAAATTCGATGGGGAAATTAAAGTCACAGCTACGGTGAAAAACACCGGAAAAACGTCCGGAAGAGAAGCCGTTCAACTCTATGTAAACGCTCCGGATGGAAAGCTTGAAAAACCTGAGCTAGAATTAAAAGATTTTGCGAAAACAAAAGAACTACAACCTGGTGAAAAAGAAGAACTTACCTTTAAACTCGATGCAAAAGACTTAGCCTCTTTTGACGAAGAGTCCTCCTCTTGGATACTCGAAAAAGGAACCTATAAAATCAATATAGGCGCATCTTCTGAAGATACTAAGGGATCGGCGGTATTCAAAGTGGATAAAACGATAGTCGTTGAGAAAGTAAGTGACGTCCTAGCTCCACAGGTTGAATTCGAGAGATTATCAAAAAATTAGTAGCTATAAAAGGACCCCTGAAAAAATACGCGTTTTCGTAGACCTCCAGGGGTCTTTTTTTTTGAGGTGGGAATTCAATAACCGGTCACATCTTGCACTAGCAAGCTAATGGTATAAAACTTATCCGTGAAGTATAATGTAGTTACATGATAGGGAGGTGAGAAAGATGGAACAAATTCTACAACAAATACTTAATAAGCTCCAAGCGGTTGAAAACAGCCAATTAGACATGAGGAAAGACATTCATGACATCAAGATAGATCAGGCAGAGATGAAAATAGAGCTATCAGAAATGAAAGCTGATCAAGCAGAAATGAAAATAGAACTTGCAGAAATGAAAGCTGATCAAGTAGAAATGAAAATAGAACTTGCAGGAATGAAAGCTGATCAAACAGAAATGAAAATAGAACTTGCAGGAATGAAAGCTGATCAAGCAGAAATGAAAATAGAACTTGCAGGAATGAAAGCTGATCAAGCAGAAATGAAAATAGAACTTGCAGGAATGAAAGCTGATCAAGCAGAAATGAGAGAAGAGCAGGGAGAGATGAGAAAGGAAATTGGTGGATTAATAGGAGAACAGACAGAGATGAGAAAGGAAATTGGTGGATTAATAGGAGAACAGACAGAGATGAGAAAAGAGGTAGCTTTTTATTATGGAAGTCTTATGAAAAAGCTTGAAGAAGTAAAAACAGATTTAAGCAGTGAAATCAAACATGTATCTTCGGTTCAAAAGCAACATCAACATGTACTTGAGATAATAAACGAGAAGCAATAACCTTCATTACCTTGACCCACTAATAAAAAACCTCAAAGTGATTAAATTCCATTTTTTGCTAAACAACCCTCTGAAACGTTACTAGCATTCAGAGGGTTGTAGTCTATTTTATGCAATTCTTTACTTTCCTGTTAATTCCCGAATCTCCCGTAAAACAGGCATTTCCTCTAATTCCTCTTCCGTAACAAGTTCCCATTGAATCCCACTTGGTTTTTTATAAGGGGAATGGGTCTGGATTAAACCGTTTTCCGTGGCGATCCAATCAACGGTTAAGTCATATGGATTTCTTGGGATTTCATGATCTGTCAATTGAACACTATGAATCGTTCCGATGATTGGTATATCTGGATTACCGAGTTCTCTGATAATAGCATATTCACGGTCAGAATAGCCTTCTCCTTTTCCCACTCTTCTACCATCTCTATGTAGGGCAACAGAGCCAGTAAAAAACAAATCAATTCTAGGCATCTCTGAAAGAGAGATTTCCTTGCCGTAGGATTTGATATGTGAGAGGCTGGCTGCTTTTCGCTCTTCACCTGCTGGAACCCATTCAGGCTTTACCAAAATAAATCCCGCTTTTAGTCTAGGGGTAGGTACAAGTAAGGTTTTTCCGTCCTTTAATACTTGCGCACGAATCGGCAGCTGGGGAGAGTCTGGGTTTACTTTAATGACATTGGCCTGTTGATACTCAGGCATCGTCGTGACAAAATGTGCCGCCTTTTCGGCCCCTTTGAAATTAGGTATGCGATTTTGTAAGGGAAAAGGGAATCTCCCTAATTTATGTTCGGTTAAATAACTCCATTTTTCTTCACGAATGTCTTGTTTGGTTTTCATCACGTACACCTACAATATTTTTAATATAAGTTTACCAAATCTTACATAATATTATAAACTCAAGTAAAGAAACTAACACATGGTTTGTATTTGCTAAACAGCGAGGAGTGTTTATATGGAAAAAATGAATGAGTACTTTGAAACTGCCCTTGAAGCTTGGTCTATGATGCAAAAAACAGAAGGCGATGAAGGAGCCGAATGGGCAGAGAGATTTGAACGTTACTTTTACAAATTTTTTGATGAATTAAAGATATGGTGGAACCTTCTGGTTGAAAAGCCTGAAACAGTAGAGGAAGCAGAAGAGTTACCCGAGATTAAGAGATTTGCAGAACGAATTCCAGGTCCTGTATATATTACATTTTTGACTGAATTAGAAGACATAATAGATGGTTTTGAAACAACGAGGTATGATTAAGGATTGAAATTACCATAATATTATTATGTAAACTAAAAATACTTATATAGAAATAGTGAGTAATACCCGTTAAAAAGAAGAGAAGGTGAACATAGATGACTCTAGAAAAAAATCATAGAACGGAAAATTGGAAAAAGAACATTATTTTATTTTTAAGCAGTCAAACCATCTCGTTGTTTGGATCAGCCTTGGTTCAATATGCGATGATGTGGCATATCACTTTACACACAGAGTCGGGAATGATGATGACCCTTTTTATCATATGTGGATTCGTTCCTACTTTTATTTTGTCACCCTTTGCTGGAGTGTGGGCGGATCGTTATAACCGAAAAATCCTAATTATTTTATCAGATGGCTTCATTGCTACAGCCACATTAATCTTAGCCATTGTTTTTTTAACGGGATATGATGCTGTTTGGTTACTCTTCCTGATGGCAGCGATCCGCGCCATAGGAACGGGGATTCAAACTCCCGCGGTAGGGGCGATCTTGCCTCAAATCGTTCCCAAAGAAAACCTGACAAAGGTAAATGGAATAAACGGGAGTCTCCATGCCATCATTATGTTTGTCGCTCCTATGGTAAGTGCCGCCTTATTAACAATGGCTACACTTGAAGTGATTTTCTTTATCGATGTGATTACGGCAGTAATTGCCATCTTCACCTTGCTTGGTTTCCTTAAAATCTCAGCTCATGAGAAAGCAAGTGATCAACAACCACCTAGCTATTTCGAGGATTTTAAGCTAGGTGTCACGTATATAAAAAGCAACTCATTTTTGAAACAGTTCTTTCTGTTCTTTGGCGTATTCTTTATCTTGATGGCGCCGGCCGCCTTTTTGACTCCGCTTCAAGTCACACGAAGTTTTGGCGACGATGTTTGGCGACTAACGGCAATTGAGATAGCATTCTCGGTTGGAATGATGGCAGGAGGAGGGATCATTGCCTCTTGGGGCGGATTTCCAAACAAAATTCATACGATGACCTTGGCAAGTCTTTTGATGGGGATCTGTACTCTTGCTCTAGGGATTGTTCCAGTTTTCTGGGTGTATTTACTCTTCATGGCCATCTTCGGAATTGCCATGCCAATCTTCAATACTCCAACTACCGTTTTATTACAGGAGAAAGTAGATGAAAGCTATTTAGGAAGAATTTTTGGAGTGTTTGGAATGATTTCTACTTCAATGATGCCAATCGGGATGCTCATTTTCGGCCCAATGGCAGATGTGATCAAGGTGGAATGGTTATTGGTTGGAACGGGAATTTTGATTTTAATCCTTTCCTTTTTCTTAGGAGTGAATAAAGTTTTGCTCGAAACGGGGAAGCCAGTAGTAGAGGAACCGGCGAAATAGGAAAATCCTATTAGAAAAAGGCTCAGAGTGTTTAAGCTCTGAGCCATTCTTTATTTTTATCTATGTTGGTCTAATAGAATAGGGTTCCCATCTGGGTCTTCAATCGTAAAGTGTGCCGGCCCTTCACTTGATTCATTCACTCCAGAGACAATAGGGATTCCTTTTTCTTCAAGCATTTTTTGAATTTCTCTTACGTCGGTGAAGGATTCCAGATTTTGTGCATTTTCATCCCATCCAGGATTAAAAGTAAGGATGTTCTTTTCAAACATTCCTTGGAAAAGCCCTATGATACAACTTTCATTCTTCATGATAAGCCAATTTTGAGAAATATCCCCTCCAAGTGCATCAAACCCAAGTTTGGAATAGAATTCCTTTGATTTATGTATATCTTTTCACTAGTGTTGTATAAATAATGTCATAATTTTCAGTTTAATCATCTTTCTTGATTAGAGCCAAAAAGGTAAATACCCTATTAAAGGTGGCTCCATCCATTTGGATTTTATTTACAATTAGACCTGT
>NZ_JBHLUU010000019.1:0-666 GCF_042433785.1 Robertmurraya beringensis
TTCAATTGAGAGTCAGCCACGATGGCAGCCTGTTAGGGCTGAAAAGGACTTTAGAAACTTGTCTTTATGAAGGGCTTGATGCATTTATTCGTGCTCTTTTCCAGAAACCATCCCGACACTCAAAAGGGCGAAGAAAATATGATTGGGAAAAAGATTTCGCATTGATTGTACGCCAATTTGACGAAGGTGAGGTGGATCACCTAGACGATTTAACATTTGACACACTTTACCAATACTAAAAGGAAATAATTTACCAATTGTGGATAAGGACTACTTCTTATATCCTTATCAATCTTTTTAAATTCCGGATAAAACAATATATCTGAATATTCAATTATTTGTAGTTTCACCCATAAAAATCCAATTTGACAAGTTTCAAAAATCTTTATGCAACGCTAATGATTTTAAATATTAAAAATGAATATAAATCACCAGTTGCATTTAATATGGTCCGTTACGATGTGTGGTTTCGGGTACTTTTTAGCTGTCTTGTACGACATCTTCAATGATGGTATTCATTACCAAACATATCATCTAGGTGTGATAAGAGCCATAATTTAATATTTGATTAAAACACGATTTTAAAAACCTATCCAAAAAAGAAACTGGCTTACAGTGAATCTTTGGTGCAAAGTTTGCCAATTCCTTCTTTATCATACCTTCTAA
>NZ_JBHLUU010000002.1:0-15754 GCF_042433785.1 Robertmurraya beringensis
CCCTCTCAGGTCGGCTACGCATCGTCGCCTTGGTGAGCCGTTACCTCACCAACTAGCTAATGCGCCGCGGGCCCATCTATGAGTGATAGCCGAAACCATCTTTCAGCTTTTCTACATGTGTAGAAAAAAATTATCTGGTATTAGCCCCGGTTTCCCGGAGTTATCCCAGTCTCATAGGCAGGTTGCCCACGTGTTACTCACCCGTCCGCCGCTAATCTTTGGGAGCAAGCTCCCAAAGATTCGCTCGACTTGCATGTATTAGGCACGCCGCCAGCGTTCGTCCTGAGCCAGGATCAAACTCTCCAATAAAGAGTAAGATTAGCTCTTAAAGTTAAAACGTTGGCTAGTGTATTTTTCAACACTAATCATTTTTGTTGACGTATGATTTGTTTAGTTTTCAAAGAACAATCATTGTCGCTCGTAGGCGACTTAATTATAATATCAGTTCCACTTCATAATGTCAATAACTTTTTTAAGTTATTTTTTCATTACCTCGTGGCGACTTAAACTATATTATCACCATTCAATTATCAGGTCAACAATAAAAATACATTTTTTTATTTTATTATCAAAAAAATAAACCACCGCTAAAGTGATTTATTTTTTCGGCTTATAAAATCCATAGTTGAACGGCCACTAAAGCTGCCAAACCAGGTAGACCTAAAAAGCCTGATATAGCAGAAGTCATTAAATTGATAGGCACATGTATATTAAACTGATTCCCAAACGCATTAAGGAAGAATAGAAATAATGCTCCTATCAATATTTTGATTAAGCCTTGTCCTACTGTACGAATTGGTTTCAACGGTGTGCCCATCATAAGTAATAAAACAATTAGTCCACCCAAAATAGAAATAACAATTACCGGCTCCACAGTTTGATCCTCCTCTTATCACTTGTAGTTACAATATATGTACAAGCTAATAGAAAAAGAACGTGATGTTATTTACCGGTCAATCTTAATATTTCTATGCTTAGCTTCTTTAAAGAGGAAAAAGTATTTAGCTTCAGCAACCTTAGTCTGACAAATAATATCTTCTGAGGGGTCGAAGCTTTTGTTTAACAACGCCTTCTGATTATTCCAGCTTGTTTTAAGCTGCTCCATTTGAGAGATAAGTTGATCATTATATTCTTTCCTTAACCAACCCTTACGTCGAAAAAACATATTCATTCCCCACTTTATACTTCTCTTCTTCCTTCCAGTGCTTTTGATAGCGTGACTTCATCTGCATATTCCAAATCCCCACCTACTGGTAGACCATGTGCAATACGAGTGATCTTGATACCTGTTGGCTTAAGTAAGCGTGAAATATACATAGCGGTTGCTTCACCCTCAATATTTGGATTTGTAGCTAGTATGATTTCTTGAACTTCTTCATCTTGTAGCCTTTTTAATAAATCAGGAATATTAATATCTTCTGGTCCAATACCATCCATTGGTGATATCGCTCCATGAAGTACGTGATATAGCCCACTATATTCTTTCATTTTTTCCATAGCTATTACATCTTTTGGATCTTGCACAACACAAATGATTCTTCGATCTCGTCTTTGGTCCTCACAAATATAGCAAGGATCTTGATCGGTTATATGTCCACAAACCGAACAATAACTTAAATTTCTTTTCGCATTAACAAGTGCCTTTGCAAAATCAAGGACTGTGTCTTCCTTCATACTTAGCACAAAAAACGCCAGTCGAGCAGCCGTTTTCGGACCGATCCCTGGCAGTTTCATAAAGCTATCTATAAGCTTTGAAATTGGTTCAGGATAATGCACTTTTTAACCCCCTATTAGAACATTCCAGGAAGGTTCATTCCTTTAGTGAATTGTCCCATCGTATTGTTGGTTAGTTCTTCCGCCTTCTTAAGGGCATCGTTTGTAGCAGCAAGTACTAAATCTTGAAGCATATCAATATCTTCTGGATCTACTACTTCTTCTTTAATATTTACTTCAAGAACTTCCTTATGTCCGGAAACAATGACTGTTACCATTCCTCCACCAGCAGTTCCTTCAATTCTCTTTTCTCCTAGCTCCTCTTGAGCTTGAGCCATTTTCTTTTGCATCTTTTGCATTTGTTTCATCATATTTTGCATATTACCCATTCCACGCATCTTTTTCATCCTCCATGTCATTTATTCTTTAATTTCAACTAGTTCGCTTCCAAAAAGTTTGATAGCTTCTGAAACAACTGGGTCTTCTTCATTCTCTTTTTCTGCATCCCCTTGATCAGATTCCCCATCACGGTTTGTTTTAATAAATCCAGCACGGATCGTCTGCCATTGTTCCTCAGGGACTCCGACAACGGATAAACGGCGGCCTACTAATTCTTGCGTTAAATCGGATAAGACCACTAAGAATCGATCGTTATCCATCGCCATTTGACAATGAATCTCATATTTAAAACTAATCACTAATGCGGTAGTTGAAGCTGCTACTGGTTCTGCCTCATTTAGTAATGCCGCTTGTGATCTCATTTGATTATATACAAGTTTTCCTAACAATTCTCCCCATTTGCTTTTTACAAGCGTTAAATCAGGTTTTGTGGCACTCTTCAGGATCTCATTTATTTTCCCTGTAGGGGCCTGAAACCCTCTTCGTGAGGTACGAGCTGGTTTTGCTTGACTCGCTGTATTAGCAGCTGGATCATTCGTTACCGCAATACCATTTTTCCTAAGATCTGATAGTTGTTCCTCAAGGCTAGATATTTTACTCAACAAAGAATCAATCTCAATAGAACTAGTTTGTTTACCATTATCGCTAACTTTCATTTGGCAAAGTTTCACTACTGCTACTTCTAAAAATATGCGAGGATGGTTTGTCCAGCGCATCTCTTGTTGAGATTTATTTAACGTCTCTATAATTTGATAAATATCTTCTTGGTTAACAGCTTCGGCTATTTGTTTAAAATCTTCATCAAGTAATACTCGTTCGAATGATTCTTCTAAATTTGGCGCGGCCTTAAAGAGAAGCATATCGCGGTAATAAAGGATAAAATCCTCAATAAATCTTGAAGGATCCTTACCTAAAAATAATAACTCCTCTAGCGCTTCCAATGCTTTTGCTGCATCTCTTTCTTTTATAGCTGTTGCTAACTGGTTTAACAACCCTTGAGAAACAGAACCTGTAACGGTTAATGCATCTTCAACTGTTACCTCATCACGGCTAAACGAAATGGCCTGATCAAGTAAACTAAGTGCATCACGCATTCCACCTTCTGCTGCTCTCGCAACGACTTGTAGCGCTTTTTCCTCATAGCGAACACCTGTTTCGTCCACGATTGTTTTCATCCGATTGACAATCGATTGAGCAGATATCCTCTTAAAATCAAACCGCTGACATCTTGAGATAATGGTCAGAGGAATTTTATGAGGCTCTGTTGTAGCTAGTATAAAGATGACATGTCTTGGCGGTTCCTCCAGAGTCTTAAGTAAGGCATTAAAAGCTCCGATAGAAAGCATATGGACTTCATCAACGATATAGACCTTATACTTCACAGAACTTGGTGCAAATTTCACTTTGTCCCTTATATCCCTTATCTCCTCGACCCCATTGTTAGAAGCCGCATCTATTTCAATGACATCTGGAATCGATCCATCCGTAATACCTAAGCAAGCAGGACACACGTTACATGGTTCGTTTGCGGGCGAATTTTCACAGTTAACCGCTTTTGCAAAAATCTTTGCTGCACTTGTTTTCCCCGTTCCTCTTGGTCCAGAAAATAAATATGCATGTGAGATTTTCTGCTGAAGCAGGGCGTTTTGCAAAGTCTTTGTTACATGTTCTTGTCCAACAACATCAATAAATGTTTGAGGACGCCAAACACGATATAGAGCTTGGTAAGCCACAGACAAGCCCCCTCCTATATATGGTCCTTATTATTATAACGTAAAGAAAATCCTTTTTACAAAGGCTGTTTAAGAAATCTTCAACTAGATATGCAAAAAACTCACCTCTTTATAGAAGAGATGAGTTTGCTATTAGTATTTAACTGCCGTGCACCTTCCGTCGACTGGCGCCCATAAGCGTTACTTAAGTAGTTAGCTCGGCCCAGGCAACCCCGCGGCACATGGGAGCGTCCACTTAATGCTGCTTCCTTCCGGACCTGACATGGTTCATGGATTCCCATTGCGCAGGACCCGGGCGTCAACACCACTTGCTTAAGGCAGACCCTACAGGCAACCAGCCTCGGGAAGGGATTCAGTCTCGCTAGAGCGGATTGCGAGTACAGGGCACCGCTACCTCCCCACCTAGCACGGCAAAATTGAAACCTAATTTAAAGTGCGTCACTGACGACGCATAATTTAGTATACTTTCTTTCCTGTTAAAAATCAACGTTTTACAACTGTAAATTACTGTAAGTTGATTTTCGCGTCATTTCTTTTCTTTTTTTCTTCTTTCTTCTTTAGTCGGATGCTTCGAAAGAAATTACTTAATAGTTCACCACATTCCTTTTCGAGCACACCAGAGCACACATCACTTTGATGATTAAATCTTTCGTCAGATAATAAGTTCATAAATGTTCCGGCACACCCACCTTTTGGGTCACTTGCTCCAAATACAACCTTTTCTACTCGTGACATAATAATCGCTCCAGCACACATCGGACATGGCTCCAACGTTACATATAGAGTTGCACCTTCAAGCCTCCATGTCCCCATTTCCTCACAAGCCTTTTCTATAGCAAGCAATTCTGCATGAGCAACCGCACTCTGTTTGGTTTCTCTCAGATTATGAGCTCTTGCCACAATTTGATCATTGATGACGATCACGGCTCCTATGGGTACTTCCTGCAGCTCTTCTGCCTTTTTCGCTTCCTTTATTGCTTCCAACATATATGTTTCATCATTCATTTTCACATATAAATCCTTTCAATTCATTTTATTCATCATCTCCAAATGTATAGAAAAATACAACCTTCGCACGCTAATGAAGAAAAAAGGAAGTGATGATCGTTTATGGACACACCCGAAAATACTTGCCAAACCGCTCTTTTAATTATTGATATGATAAATAACTTTGACTTCAGCAATGGTGAAGTGCTAGCAAAAAAAACATTACCAATTGCGAAAAATATCCAAAAACTAAAGGAACAGTTTACAAAAGACAAGCAGCCCATCATTTATATAAATGACCATTATAATCTCTGGCAAGCAGATGTTACACGTATCATCAATTATTGTGAAAACTCCTTAAGTAAAGAAATTATTCATATCATCCAACCGAACCCGGACGATCTTTTTCTAATAAAACCAAAGCATTCCGCTTTTTTTGGTACCGCACTAAATACCCTACTATACCAACTGAATGTACGTAATCTGGTCATTACAGGAATTGCCGGGAACATATGTGTACTTTTTACTGCAAATGATGCATATATGAGGGAATATTCCATACATGTTCCACACAATGCAATTGCTTCTGCTGATGACCAAGACAATGAGTACTCATTAAAAATGATTAAAAATGTTTTAAAAGGCAAGATTGATCCTCTATAAGAATTATGTAACTTGAATAACTCTTTTCCTTCATAAGATGGTGATAGCGTTCAATCTATCACGATTTGGAGTGTACACCATTATTCTTATGGTTTGCTCGATTCATCTAGAAGGGAAAAACATGCAAATTCATGTCGTGCAGCCAAACCAATCGCTTTATGGAATTGCTCAAGCCTATTCCACAACGGTAAATGATTTAATGGTATGAGGCTCATGATTATCGAGCGCATGGGGAAATTGTTGACTTTGTTGTTATTATGACCTATGAGTGGGGTTATAGCGGTGGTCCAGTTATGGCTGTGTCCCCTATTGGTCCTGTAAGAAAGGTCATTGAATATGCGTTAACAGAAATGCCTGCTTCAAAAATCATGATGGGTCAGAACTTATATGGTTATGATTGGACGCTTCCATTTGTCCAAGGAACGGTAGCAAAAGCTGTAAGTCCTCAGCAAGCGATCCAACTTGCTGCAACGAATAATGTTGCCATTCAGTATGATACTACGGCTCAAGCACCCTTTTTTAAATACAGGGACAAAGAAGGTAAGCAACATGAAGTTTGGTTCGAAGACGCCCGTTCGATTCAAGCAAAATTCGACTTGATTAAAGAGTTAAACCTTCGTGGAATGAGCTACTGGAAGCTCGGACTCGCTTTTCCACAAAACTGGTTACTCATTGTAGAAAACTTTAATGTTGTAAAAAGATAAGCGTAACGATAGCAGCTATTAGGGCTGCTATTTTTTTACTAAAATTTTCAATATGGGAAACAAGAAATAATTCCATATTCCTATTAGACCTATATGTGATAAAATGGTCTTTGTCTCATAAAAATAATTATTTTAATATAGACGGAAATACCACCTTAGGTAGTGGTGCTGTAAGGAGGACAAGCCATGGGGGAAACGCCTTTTATCACGGTAGAGGGGCCAATTGGTGTGGGCAAAACATCATTAGCCAAGGTGATTTCTGATCACTTCCAATTTGCATTACTTCGAGAGATCGTTGATGAAAACCCATTTTTAGGGAAGTTTTATGAAAACATTGAAGAGTGGAGCTTTCAAACCGAGATGTTTTTCTTATGTAACCGATACAAGCAACTCGGTGATATACAGAAGTTATATCTTACCAAAAACGAGCCGGTCGTAGCCGATTATCATATATTTAAGAATCTCATTTTTGCTCAGCGTACACTTAGTACGGAAGAGTATGATAAGTATTTTAATATTTACCAAATATTAACTAGAGATATGCCAAAACCAAACGTCATTATCTATTTACATGCTAGTTTGGACACCCTTTTATCGCGGATAAAAATGCGCGGTCGGGAAATTGAGAAGAATATAAGCCCTCTTTATCTTGAGCAATTATCAATCGATTATGATCATGCAATAAGTGAATTTGAAAAATTGCATCCTGAAATCCCTGTTTTACGTTTTAATGGAGACGAGCTAGACTTTATAAAAAATAAGAGTGACCTAGACAAGATTATCAACCAGTTAACCACATCGTTAGAAAAAGGAGTATGTAATCATGAACCTTCGAACTAAATACGGAATACCTGCTAACTCTGTTATTACGATTGCAGGGACAGTAGGAGTTGGGAAGTCTACGATGACGAACGCTCTTGCTAATGCACTTGATTTTCGTACCTCCTTTGAAAAAGTAGATACGAATCCTTATTTAGATAAATTTTATGCGAACTTTACTAGATGGAGCTTTCACTTGCAAGTATACTTCCTTGCAGAGCGATTTAAAGAGCAAAAGCGTATCTTCGAGTATGGCGGTGGATTTATTCAAGACCGTTCGATTTATGAAGATACGGGTATTTTTGCAAAAATGCATTTTGAAAAAGGTACGATGTCTAAGGTAGATTATGAGACATATACAAGTCTTTTCGAAGCCATGGTCATGACACCGTATTTCCCTCATCCAGATCTACTTATTTATCTAGAGGGATCCATTGATGACATTATCTGTCGAATTAAAGAGCGTGGACGCCCAATGGAACAGCAAACACCAATTGATTACTGGAATGAAATGCATCAACGTTATGAAGATTGGATTAACTCATTCTCGGCATGTCCCGTGTTACGAATTAATATTAATGAATATGACATCAGGGATGACGAGTCCTCCATTGAACCAGTGATCGAACGTATTGCCAATCATATAAAACAATCACAATTACTAAAAAGATAATCGCTGAATTTTTCAGCGATTTTTTTATTATAATTTTTAAACGCAAAAAAACCGCTGTGATATCACAAGCGGTTTTCAATCTCCATTTTATGCGCAATGGTTCATTTCAATTAGATGGAGGAGGTAGAGGGATTCGAACCCCCGCGCGGTTTGACCCGCCTGTCGGTTTTCAAGACCGATCCCTTCAGCCGGACTTGGGTATACCTCCGTATCTCATCGACAAGTTATAATATAGCATGTACAAAAAATGAAGTCAACTATTATTCAAAAAATATCAAGCGGATGTTGATGTTCCACCCGCTTAATTTACAACCGTTAGTCTTATTTTATCACTTCACGGTTCCCCATATACGGACGTAACACTTCTGGAATGACCACACTGCCATCCGCTTGCTGGAAGTTTTCTAGGATCGCCGCCACCGTACGACCAATTGCTAGACCTGAACCGTTCAGTGTATGCACAGCCTCTGGTTTTCCTTTCGCTTCACGTCTAAAACGAATATTAGCTCGACGTGCTTGGAAGCTCTCAAAGTTACTACAAGAAGAAATCTCACGATACGTTTCATAACTCGGAATCCAAACTTCAATATCGTATTTCTTCGCTGCCGTAAAGCCAAGATCTCCCGTACACATGCTTAATACACGATATGGAAGTCCCAAAAGCTGTAATACCTTTTCCGCATGACCTGTTAATTTTTCAAGCTCTTCGTAAGAATACTCTGGCTTAACAAACTTTACAAGCTCCACTTTGTTAAACTGATGTTGGCGAATCAAACCTCTTGTATCTCTACCTGCAGATCCTGCCTCAGAACGGAAACATGCGCTAAAGGCTGCATAGTTAATAGGTAAATCCTCACTACTTAAAATTTCATCACGATGTAAATTCGTTACGGGAACTTCTGCTGTTGGAATTAAGAAAAAATCCTCGCTTTCAATTCGGAAGGCATCTTCTTCAAATTTCGGAAGCTGTCCAGTTCCAGTCATACTTGCACGGTTTACAATGTACGGAGGTAGAACCTCTTCATAACCATGCTCTTCTGTATGCAAATCAAGCATAAAATTAAACAAGGCACGCTCTAATTTAGCACCTAAACCCTTATAAAAAACGAAACGGCTTCCCGTCACTTTGCCCGCTCGTTCAAAGTCAACGATTCCAAGACCATCTGCTACATCCCAATGCGGCTTTGGTTCAAATTCAAAGCTAGGAATCTCTCCCCATTTACGAATCTCAACGTTATCATCCTCTGTTTCACCAACAGGAACACTTTCATGCGGGATATTCGGAATGCTAAGTAGAAGCTTTTCCAATGTTTCCTCCACGTCTCGTAAATGATCATCTAATCCTTTAATTTTATCTCCTACTTCTTTCATCTCAGCAATTAATTGATCTGCATCCTTCTTTTCTCTCTTAAGTACTGCCACTTGTTGAGAAACTTCGTTACGCTTACTTTTCAACTGCTCTACTTCTAAAATTAACTCTCTACGAGTACGATCCAACTCTTCAAATTTACCTAGATCTGTTAAATCCTCTCCACGATGCTGAAGCTTTGCCTTCACTTCTTCAAAATTAGCACGCAAAAATTTTAAATCTAACATATTGCTTCCTCCTTTATCATTTTCAGCAAACAAAAAACTCCCGTCCCTATAAAAGGGACGAGAGTTACCCGCGTTGCCACCCTAGTTGAAGGTATCATTCACCTTCCACCTTAAATAAATAACGGTTTTTAACCGGAAGTATTTACTCACAATCTAAGCTTTCCATACTTCACTCAAGGATGGATTCACAAGCACCATTTACCGATTTCCACCAACCATCGGCTCTCTTTAAAATAGCTCTCCTGCTACTAGTTCCTCTCAATGCATTACAATTATTTATTTTTATAGTACTTTACTACAATTATTTCCAAGATGCAACCGGATTATATTTATTTTTTCGCTTCTTTTACCATATTGATAAAATACTGCGTGATACGGTGATCTTCCGTTAATTCTGGATGAAAGGAGCAACCAAGGAATTGTCCTTCTCTAGCAAAAACAATGCGATTTTCATGCTTCGCGAGGATTTCAACATTCTCACCTGCAGCAACAATATGTGGGGCACGAATAAAGACGGCTGGATAGTTTTCACCAACACCAGCAATATCTAAATCTGCTTCAAAGCTTTCACGTTGGCGTCCAAATGAGTTTCGCTCTACTCTTACATCCATCGCACCAATATGAGGTTGATCGTAACCAACAAGCTCCTTCGCCATTAAGATAAGTCCTGCACAAGTTCCGAACATTGGTTTTCCTGACTGCGCAAACTCCTTAAGGCTCCCCATAAAATCGTACTTATCGATTAAGCGGCGCATCGTTGTACTTTCTCCACCAGGCATAATCAACCCATCTACTTCTTCTAGCTGCTCTTTTGTTTTGATTACAACAGCTTCTGCCCCACTCTCTTCAATGGAGCGTATATGCTCACGTACAGCCCCCTGAAGGCCTAGTACTCCTACTTTAACCATTTTGTTCACCTTACCATCCACGGTCTTGCATACGAGCTTCTGGAGCTAAAGAAGAGATTTCAATCCCCTTCATTGGCGTTCCAAGCTCCTTTGAAAGCTCAGCAATTAGTTTGTAGTCTTGGTAATGTGTTGTTGCTTCTACAATCGCACGAGCAAACTTAGCTGGGTTATCTGATTTAAAGATTCCAGATCCTACGAATACTCCATCAGCACCTAGCTCCATCATTAAAGCAGCATCTGCAGGCGTTGCAACCCCACCAGCTGCGAAGTTAACAACCGGTAAACGTCCTAACTCCTTAATTTGAAGAAGTAGCTCAAATGGCGCTCCTAGAAGCTTAGCTTCTGTCATAAGCTCGTCCACATTCATTCCGACCACTTTACGTACTTGAGCATTTACTTGACGAATGTGACGAACAGCCTCTACGATATTCCCAGTTCCTGGTTCACCTTTTGTACGAAGCATAGAAGCTCCTTCACCAATACGACGAGCAGCTTCCCCAAGGTCACGACATCCACATACAAAAGGAACGGTAAAGTCACTCTTGTACAGATGATATTCCTCGTCAGCTGGTGTTAATACTTCACTTTCATCAATGTAGTCAACACCCATTGCTTCTAAAATACGAGCCTCTACAATATGACCAATACGTGCTTTAGCCATGACAGGAATAGAAACAGCATTCATTACTTCTTCCATAATGCGTGGATCTGCCATACGAGCTACTCCACCAGCCGCACGAATATCTGAAGGCACTCTTTCAAGCGCCATAACTGCAACCGCACCTGCTTCTTCAGCAATTTTTGCTTGCTCTGCGTTAACAACGTCCATAATGACGCCGCCTTTTTGCATTTCTGCCATACCACGTTTAACTCGATCTGTACCTGTTTTCATACTTGATCCCCTTTCATTATTACCATCTACATTAGATGGGTAAATTATGTCTCCATATGTAGCTACTAAAAAAAGGAAAGCATAACGAATTCAATCGAAATTAATCTTTTTCCCTATTCGTAAATAAACAATAAAAAGAGCTTCCTGTCAAGACAGGAAGCTCTTATTTACGAGGAAATAATCTCTTTATTTAAAATATTCCTTTAACAGCTGAAGAGGCACTGTCCCATAGGTTTCCAAAAAAGCCCCCAACTCCGCGCATCATTAAAACAAACCAGTTGGCTTTTTCTACATCCTCTGTAGCGATCACATCAACCGTAATTTGCTTTTGGCCAGATTCAGTTAGGAACCCTAACCCTTCACCTTCGATAGGCTCAATCGTGAGTGTTCCTACCTTATCACCTTTTTTTACTGGAGCTGTTAGCTCTCCGTCTTCATTCAACTTATCTTCATCCAATTTTAAGACCGTTTTGTATTGGTCCTTTTCTCCATTTTTAACAACCATGGAGATGCTTTCCTTTGACTCAATAGATACCTCGTCTTCTTTCCCTTTTGTTACGGGTAACGTTTTTTGTCCCTTAACTTGATATCCTTCTTTAACTATTTCTTCTTCCGTAAAGTTACCGAACGCATAATCTAATATTTTTCTCATTTCTGTAAAACGTTCGTCCTTTGTTGCAGCTTTCATCACAACTGCAATCACACGTTGTCCATCTTTCTCAGCGGTTGCGGTAAACCCAGCACCAGCAAAGTCAGTTGAGCCGGTCTTTAATCCATCTACCCCTGTATATTCAAAAATAAGACCTGGGAGCATCCAGTTAAAGTTCTTATATGTTCGACCATCTCTGAATTGAAGTTCAGGCATTTTAGCTGTTTCAATGACCTCAGGATAATCATTAATTAAATGGTAAGCAAGCTTAGCTGTTGCTCTAGCTGACATCACATTTTCTTCATCAGCCCCACCAGCTGGGTGATTCCCTAACAAACTGCTGTTATTAAGTCCGCTCGAATTGACAAACTTATAATCCTCTAATTGTAGTTCTTCAGCCTTTTTATTCATAAGTGTGATGAAATTTGTTTCAGAACCCGCCATTAATTCTGCTAAAGCAACCGTGGCAGCATTCCCAGAATGAATGGCCATTGCTTGATAAAGCTCTTCAACCGTATAATCTTCTCCTTCAGTTAACCCAACATTGGATAGACCAGGCGCTGCTGATAGTTCATGAACATACGCGTTAATTTTTACTTTTTGATCCCATTTAATCTTACCTTCAGCAATGGCTTCAAGTAGCAGGTATTCGGTCATCATTTTCGACATAGATGCCACACCTAGGACAACATCTATATTTTTTGCATAAAGAATCTTCCCAGTCTCTGCATCAAGTAGAATGGCTGCTTCCGCCGTAATTCCAAGTGGATCCTCTTCTGCCTTTACGGGTGATACACTTGTTGCAAACGATAATGTGAATGCTATTGTCAAGGTCATTACCCAGATTGAAATGTTTTTTAAACGATACAATGAACTTACCTCCATCTTTGTCAATTACTCTATTAAAATCATTTCGACATGATTCTATATTTTTTGCACCTTGTACAGTTTACCATATAAATTACAAAAAAAATAGACAGAGAAAGGTCACTCTGTCTTGTAAAAATACTTGTAATCTCTTCGTTCTAAAGTCTCAGGAAATCTTAAGAAAGTGAGTAGTTAGGTGCTTCTTTCGTGATTTGAACATCATGTGGATGACTTTCACGAAGACCTGCTCCTGTCATTCGAATGAACTTTGAGTTTTCTCTGAGTTCTTGTAAATTCTTTGTTCCACAATACCCCATTCCAGAACGTAATCCACCAACCAATTGGTAAATCGTATCTGTTAATGGTCCCTTGTATGGAAGGCGTCCTTCTATACCCTCTGGAACAAACTTCTTATTGTCTTCTTGGAAATAACGGTCCTTTGACCCCTTTTCCATTGCTGCTACTGAACCCATACCACGGTAGACTTTGAAACGTCTGCCTTGGAAGATTTCTGTTTCTCCTGGGCTTTCTGTCACACCAGCTAATAAGCTTCCAAGCATAACAGCATGTCCACCAGCTGCTAAAGCTTTTACAATATCTCCAGAGTATTTAATTCCTCCATCAGCGATAACTGCTTTTCCATGCTTTCTAGCTTCTGTTGCACAATCGTATACTGCTGTGATTTGCGGTACACCTACACCTGCAACTACTCTTGTTGTACAGATAGATCCTGGTCCAATACCCACTTTCACGATATCTGCCCCAGCTTCGATTAGCTCTCTTGTTGCTTCTGCTGTCGCTACATTCCCTGCAATGATGGCTATTTCCGGGAATGCCTCTCTAATAGATCTGACCATGTCAATAACGCCTTTAGAGTGACCATGAGCAGTATCTATAACCAGCACATCTACTTGAGCTCTTACTAGCATCTCAGCGCGTTTCATTGTATCTGTTGTTACACCTACTGCTGCACCAACCAATAAACGACCTTGCTCATCTTTTGCCGAATTAGGGAATTCGATTACTTTCTCAATATCTTTAATCGTAATTAATCCTTTAAGTACTCCTTCACTATCAACCAGTGGAAGTTTCTCGATTTTATACTTTTGTAAAATGCTTTCAGCTTCTTCTAAAGTTGTTCCCACAGGAGCTGTAACTAAGTTTTCTTTTGTCATTACATCCGAAATTTTTATCGAGTAGTCTTGGATGAAGCGTAGATCACGATTTGTTAAGATCCCAACTAACTTTTGCTCCTCATCGTTATTTACGATTGGAACACCAGAAATTCGGTATTTCCCCATAAGATGCTCGGCATCAAACACTTGTTGATCAGGAGTCAAAAAGAAAGGATCCGTAATAACTCCACTTTCTGAACGTTTAACCTTGTCCACCTGGTCGGCTTGCTGTTCAATAGACATGTTTTTATGGATAATACCAATTCCACCTTGTCTCGCCATAGCAATCGCCATCTCTGCTTCTGTTACTGTGTCCATACTTGCGCTAATCATTGGAATGTTTAGCTTGATTTTTTCTGTTAAGTGAACTTGTAAACTCACATCTCTAGGAAGTACTTCTGATTTTGCAGGCACTAACAATACATCGTCGAAGGTTAAACCCTCTTTAACAAACTTATTTTCCCACATAAATATTGCCCCCCTACTCGAAAATATTATTAGTAGGTTATCAATTGGTTAAAATACTGTCAAGAACTGTTCAATATGTTTGATTTTTCAATTAATTTGGAGGTTACGAATTTGATTTTCCCTTATGCCAATTTGCACTCATTTTCACTCTTTTTTTCAGCCGATTCGACACAGCATTATTTAAAAAAGTGTTATCAATCTTTAGAGCTTTCAGATGCCGAACAAAAAAGTTATGAAAACTGCTACCCCTTTATTTATTATCTTGAACACGGTCAGGTATATTATGAACAGGCAAGGAACTCACCACTCATCATCCAGCCTATTCTGATCTTCTATGGTCTCGTTCACTTATTGAAAGCATGTATTTTAACTGTAGACCCAAATTATCCTGAAACGACCTCTGTACTTGCTCATGGAGTTTCAACTAGGAAGAGAAAAAAGCAGCAATATCATTTTTTTCAGGATGAAGTGAAGTTTCAGAAGACAGGATTGTTTCCTCATATTGGAGAAAGATTGTTTCACATGAAACAATTGGAAGGGGAAAAAACGACAATGAATGATCTCTTAATGCAAATTCCAGAGCTTACTAGTCTTTTTGAAGAGCTCGTAGGAAAGAGAACTTTCTTACCGGTTGAGAATAAAGGAACAGACATTCACATCCCTGAGTCCGCTCTTGATACCTTTCATATGACTAGTGATCGATTTACAGAGTTTTTCCAAACAAAAACGAATGGCGATTTCTTATGTAGTAATCATTTGAATGACAACCTTTGTTTTCACTTAGCTGGAAAAAAGTTATCATCCTTTTCTATATTAAAATATAATCTGGTAGACAATCATTTCTCCCTTTCTTTGACAAAAGGAGATTTACTTCAATACAATGAATTACTTATTCATTATTTACTGCTATATAACCTAAGTATGATTGCCCGCTACGAAACGGAGTGGTGGAGTGAGTTAGTAAAGACCATGCCAAATAAGGACTTCCCTTTCATTCAATCATTCTTACAAGTCAGCTTAGACAAAGGCCCCTTTCTTGTTTATCAATATTTAATGATGAAGAAATAATAAGAAAAGCGAAGGACACTAGGCGTTAGGGGCGCTGGAGCTAGACAATTCTCTAAGTAGAAAATCTTATACTATCTTATCTTTATATAACAAAAAAGCACCCACTCAGGTGCTTTTTTCTTTGCCTAGCGACGTCCTACTCTCACAGAGGGAAACCCTCAACTACCATCGGCGCTGAAAAGCTTAACTTCCGTGTTCGGTATGGGAACGGGTGTGACCTTTTCGCTATCGCCACTAGACTTGTATTCAGTTGAAGAAAATCATTCCTTCAAAACTAGATAATGAATGAAGAAGAAAGAAATACGTTTCATCTATATTTGGTTAAGTCCTCGATCGATTAGTATCAGTCAGCTCCACACGTCGCCGCGCTTCCACCTCTGACCTATCAACCTGATCATCTTTCAGGGATCTTACTAGCTTGCGCTATGGGAAATCTCATC
>NZ_JBHLUU010000020.1:0-19367 GCF_042433785.1 Robertmurraya beringensis
GTGTCACTTCTGCCACAATTGGACGTGTGATTGATATGGGCTTAACAGATCCATTTAATATGGGAGGAGCAATGGCGCCAGCTGCGGTTGATACCATTGAAGCCCATTTAAAGGAACGAAATATTGAGCCATCTTATTACGATTTAATTGTAACCGGGGACCTGGGCCAGATTGGACAGGAAGTTTCCATGGATCTATTTAAAAAGCACGGAATCCCTATTAGTGAAGAAAAATACCAAGATTGTGGTCTTATGATTTATCGGGAGGGACAACCTGTTTTAGCAGGAGCAAGCGGTGCAGGCTGTTCAGCAACGGTAGTTTATGGGCATTTATTAAACCGCATGAAAAATGGTGAATTTAAACGCATGTTAGTTGTGGCTACAGGTGCTTTGCTTTCACCATTGTCCTTTCAGCAAAATGAAACAATTCCTTGTATCGCCCATGCAGTGTCAATTGAATACGGAGGTGAACAATTAACATGATCTATTTTTGGGCTTTTGTCGTAGGCGGTTTAATTTGTATCATTGGGCAAATTATGTTTGATGTATTTAAATTGACACCAGGTCATACCTTAAGTGCTCTTGTAGTGATTGGGGCGCTTTTAGATGGATTTGGACTATACGAGCCTTTAATTGATTTTGCTGGGGCAGGGGCTACCGTTCCGATTACAAGTTTTGGGAATTCGCTTGTTCATGGTGCGATGCAGGAAGCTGAAAAACATGGGTTAGTTGGTGTAGTGACAGGAATGTTTGAAGTAACTAGTTCTGGTATTTCAGCTGCCATTGTTTTCGGCATGATAGGAGCTTTAATTTTTAAGCCAAAAGGATAAGGAGAATTAGGATGACAGTAGGATCAGATGTTAAACAGTGTTTTGCCAGTCTAAAAGGGGTAGAAGTAAGTCTCTCAAGTTTAGCATTACGGACTCTTGATGATGAATCGAAGCGAACTTTGCATGAGGCTATGATGGTCGTACACGAAGTAACAAAAGATTTAAAAAAAAGAGTAGGAGAACTAGAAGGAGAGGAACTTCAGTACAAAGGTTTCTAGAAAAACTATATTTACAGGAGGTGTAAGCAGTGCCTGAATGGTTAGATATAGCTGTACGCTCAGCATTTTTTGTTACTGTTTTATTTTTCATTACAAAATGGTTAGGGAAAAAGCAAATTTCCGAACTAACTTTCTTTGAATATGTCACCGGTATTTCTATTGGGAATATTGGTGCAGAAGTGGCTATTGGACTTGAACGGAACATTTTTCACGGAATTATTGGAATTGTCATTTTTGCGGCTATTCCCTTTTTCGGTGGTTTAATTTCATTAAAAAGTAAACGTTTTCGCAATTTTGTAGACGGAAAAGCAACTGTATTTATCAAAGATGGGAAGATTATGGAAGATAATTTAAAAAAGGAAAGATTTACGACAGATGAACTGTTAGATCTCCTTCGCAGGAAGGATGTCTTTCAAGTCTCTGATGTAGAATTTGCTGTTTTAGAGGCAACAGGTGATTTATCTGTGATGCTAAAGAAAGAAAATCAACCTTTAACAGCAAAGGATTTAAACTTATCCGTTCCTTCTATCAAAGAGCCTCAAACTGTCATTATGGATGGGGTCATAATGGATGAACCACTAGCTACAATTGGACGAAGTCGTGCATGGTTACATACAGAGTTAGATAAACTAGGGGTTACGGTTGAAAATGTATTTCTTGGACAAATTAATTCTTTTGGAGAGTTAACGGTTGACCTTTTTGATGATAAGTTGCAAGTTGCATCCCCTCAAGAAAGACCTTTAATTCTTTCAACTCTAAAAAAATGTCAAGCTGACTTAGAGTTGTTTGCTCTTGGAACCGAATCAAAAGAAGCTAAGCAAATGTATAGTAAAAATAGTGAAAAACTACAAGAAGCTATTGATAAAGTGATGCCTATTTTAAAAGGATAATGGTTTATTTCGCTATCTTGGATGATCTTAAGACACATAACAAAAAAGTAGTACCATTTTTTTATATAATATCATTAAGTCGAATCTTGAAAATAAAATCTTTGGAAAAATATTTTTTTAAAATTGATTCGGGTATATGTATATATAGAAAGTTTTTCTTCAGCCGTTAAATTTAAAAACGCTAGGAAATTTTTTCAACTAAATATTCTGCTACAAATGATGTAAATACTCTAGAAGGAAGTCGTGATACCTATTCGTTAGTAGGGAAAGAGCAGAAGTATCAAAATCGTATTTATGTTATCGCCTAGTGTAAAATAAAGGGAGTAAACTGGGAATGCACCTATATCATATATTATAATTGAATAAATTTAATGTCTATCTGCAAAAACTGCCTCACCTCGGGTAGTTTTTTTGTATCATTAATAGACATTTTCCTTTAAACAGGGTTACTTGACCTACAAGGGCTAGGGTTATTAGTTATCGTTTTTTTGCGCTTATGTTGCGTCTACTTGCACTTCAGAAGTTATATTCAGTGAAGTAAAAGTTGTCTATAATGCTAACGTTTTTGGCATATACATAGAACACGTCCATTTAGACAGGAGAGTTCTTAATAAATGCCATATTTTATGAAAGCAGTTGCTATTCTTGTAGGCAGCATGTCAATAGCGTTGGGAATAAATACTTTTTTAATACCAAACAAAGTTTTAGATGGCGGAATTATTGGCCTAGGTTTAATTATTAGTTATTTATTAAATACAAACGCCGGGTTCACGATAATGGTATTGAGCATCCCCATTTTTGCTCTAGCTTGGTTTAAGTATCGTTCATATTTTTTTAATAGTTTGCACGGTATGCTTTTATCATCATTTTTTATTGACCTTTTTCATAACGTTAATCAAGTTCCTATAAAATTTTCACCAATTCTTAGTTCATTTACAGGTGGTGTATTCATTGGTTTTGGCATTGGTCTTATGCTTCGCTTCGAGACAAGCACAGGTGGAACAGATTTATTAGCCCAGTACTTTTCTGAATTCATTAAAATTAATGTTGGGATCATCATTCTCATTATGGATGTTTTTGTTATTTGTCTTGGGGGTTTATTCGTTTCAACAGAAACTTTCTTTCTTTCGGCTATAACTATTTCATCTGGTGGAATAACTACAAGCCTTTGCACTTGGAATTTTAAAAGCAATGATTATTGACCAAGTAATTCCAATTAATAACAATTAGGCAACTGTCTAGTCATTGGACAATCGCGGAGCATATGATGAAATTGTTATTATCAAATAGGTAAAAATCACTAACAAGGATGTTTTAATAAAAGGTTTGTGTCATTTTGAATAATTTACTTTTGATAAGTCTATTATCAATTACCGGAGGCCACTTACCTTTTCATAACCAGAAGCATTAACGAAATTTACCTATTTGTACTTTTAAACATGTCGATTGTTTTTTGAATATTATGGATGAAAATTATGGTCGGGAGATGAAGAGGAGTGGAAGAAGTAGAAGAAATACAATATCGTGAAGAGTTGCTGAAATGGTGTGATAACATTTATTTGCATTGGGAAAGAATGAAACCAAGGTTTTCAAAATTATTTGATTTGAAGACCTTAGAGGAATGGGAAGAGTCATGTCGTGGGTTGAAAGAAAAATTACAGATAGATACAGAAGCTGATCTTGATGAATATCACACAGCAAAAAACTTATATGAACAGTGGGAAATGTTGTATGGAGAATCAATAAGTGGTAAAGAAGACGTTAATTCCGATGTGAGGGAAGGTGTGGAGTTGTCCACTCAATCTGATCGCGAAATCGAATTGTCGGATCGGGAAAGTGATAAAGAGGACGAACTTATACGGGTGACAATTAATTTGGAAATACCGAGACAGGATTTAAGGAAAATTTTATTAGACTATAAAATGGAAGTCTAGCCATCCCAAATAGAGAGGGGTCAATTGCCTATTTGTAATTCGTATAGAGAAAACGCCAAACCCTATGTTCAAGGTGTTGGCGTTTGTTCATTTTTTACTCTTTATAAATAGTTATTTACACAACACTATTATTAAATTCCAAGTATCAAAAACCAGACAAGCAAGATCTCAATCTTCCAGAAAGTCCAGTAGACGTCCCAACATCGTTAAAAATAGATGGGGAAATTTTATGGGATAATTTACATGAACTCGGATTTGATCAACAGTGGTTAGATAACCAATTAACTACTAATGGATATAATAATGTAAAGCGTATACTCTATGCAGATTGGCGAGAGAGTGAAGGCATACATGTAAGTCCTAAATAAAATTTGTTAGGATAAGAGCACATCAATTTTCTTGATGAATATAAACTTTAGTCTTCAACAATCAGGCGCTTTAATGAAGTAACTAAAGCCTAATTTTTCACTTATAACACCGAGAAATTAGACTTTTTATATTTTGATATCCTTAACGTTGTAAATCCGCATTTTCCTGACGCTACCCCTAAGAGTAGATCATTCAGGCATATATGATAGATGTTGAACTTAGTATTTCTTAAAAGCAGCTATGAATTATAGCTGTTTTTTATTTTCTAACCAGCTTTTCTACTCTAAAAATCCTTCTGCACTCTGTTCACCCCTTTTTCCCAAAATCAAACTAAAAACCCAATAAAAAGAAGCAGATAAAAAGTTCATCTGCCTTTCAGCTCCACTCGATAGTCCTTGGGTGTTTTTCCATATTTGCTTTTAAAAATCCGGTAGAAGTAGCTCATATTATCGTAGCCTACTTCATCAATGATTTTTGTAATGGGCATTTCGGTTCTTTCTAGAAACTCTTTTGCTTTCGTAAGTCTTTTTTCTTGTAGAAGCTCTTTAAACGTATACTTTGTCGCCTGCTTGATTTGCTTACTGACAGCGTAGTGTGGCTGGTTCAATTGCTCGGCTAACTCATAGAGAGAAGCATTTTGGTAATGTTCATCAATATACTTCATCGTCTCTACAAGGACATAATGATGTTCGGTGCTTAGTTCATTTTGCTTTAGTTTATCTGAGTGCTTTAATAGCTCTATCATCAAAAGCCCCATATAAAGCTTTAAGGTCGCCTCTGAAAATAACGATGGTTCCATGATTTCATCGATCATCTTCTTAATTAACTCTTGAATGGCCTCCACATGCGTAACAGCAAAGTATAAGTATTGTCCATTCTGCGTGTGATTATAGAGACTGTTTATAATGAAGTTATTCATTAAATTGGTGGAGGATAAATAGGAAAAAATGAAATCAAAGAATTTTGGCTGAATAATAAAATTAATGATAATATCCTCTTTTGCACAAGCTTCAATTTCGTGTTCAATATGCTGGTTCAAGAATAAAAGTTCACCCTGCTTTAAGTGGACATTCTCCGTTCCAACCTTCTGCTTTAACTCCCCATGGAACACGTAATTAATTTCGATATAATTGTGGCGATGCTTGGGAAAATCAATAAATCGGGTATGCTTTCTCAGCATAATCATCTCGTTTGGATTCAAGAACTTTTCACTTTCAATAATAAAAGACGTTTGATTCGTATAAAGGTCCTTTTTGATTTCACTACTTTGCTCGAGAATCATCTGTTCTTCTTCAGTCATTTCCATCAAGGTTTCAAGAAGATCATTTCCCATATTACACCTCATGAACGTGATTTGTGTTGTCTTTAGTGTAATATAAAAGCTAGTACGGATAAACATTAAGGGTTCCATTTCTACAAATCATGTTGTTTGACATCGTTATGAACACCATTATTATGGGTCTGTCATTTGCAGTGCCGTTTTGAGTACCCATTTTTTTGATCTTCATAAGCTGGTCGATAAAAAGCTGTTGTTTCCCGCATCTAGGATCAAGAGGATGCGCACTTATCGGTTGAGTAATCAGATTAAGCACCCAAGCAGATAGATAGACGGAAAAATTTCGCTTATTTAGTGATTATTATAAAAAATGCTTAAACAGACGGAGAGATTCCGCCTATTGATTCAAAAAACGTGAAAATGGGGAGATTTGCTTTGCATAAACGGAAAATCTCCATTACCATTGCAAAAATATCCACAAGGATACAATGGATTTACTTTTTATGGATTTTATGTATAATTTTTACAGATTTATTTTTCGACTTTGAGCCAAAAAGTTAAGGGGGTTATATTTGAACCCAGTTATCCAAAAAATGGATGTTATTTTCTTTGTTTTTTATATTTTGCCATTGAACTAGTACTTACCCCCACCTGTTTTACAATTGCCACACCTGCATCATGAAGTTCAATTTCATTTGGCGGGTGATGGCTCTTTTGTCTTCCTTTAGATGTTCTTTGTGGTAACCGGTGTAACTCATTGAGAAAACTTTCCCATGTCCTTTCGGCATGGATGCGAAGAAGGGTGAGCACTTTCCAGGTTGTTTTCTTATTATCCTCAACTAACCTAACATATAAAGTGACACAGTACGCCGCCATAGCAAAGAAAATCTGATTCCAGATTCCTTGAGGTTGGGTACTTTGTAGTTTAACTAGGCGTAGATGTTGTTTCATCCACTTAAAAAACAGTTCAATCATCCAACGGTGCCGGTACAATTCAGTTACTTCTTCAGCTTTCAAATCCCAACGATTGGTTACTACACGGTACTCTTTCCCTTCTTCATCCATGAATTCCACAAGACGAAGGGGCTGTTCCATGGATCTAAAACTACTCCCCATGACGACTAAGGCGTCTAGCTTAACCCTACTGCCATCGGGAACTTCATAGGATTTTATCATGTTCGCCTTATGCCCAGCTTGGATACGCATGGCGAATGGAATCCGGTTTTCCACCCAATGGTCCATTTTTTTGTAATCCACATAGCCACGGTCCATCACATGGGTCGCATGAGAGTCTATCACGAGTTTAAGCATGACTTCACGATCATCCACATTACCTGTAGAAGGAATGACCATGTCGGGATAAGCTGTGCCGGGATCGGTTATCACAATCCGAGTATGTAGCTTCACGCAATTACTATGCTTTGTTAAATACGTCCATTTTCCTAGTGTAGGTCCAAGAAGCAGAGAAGAGGAATCTACGAGATGCAGACGACCCAAAGAAGGGATCCCTTTTCTGTTACTCGTCAATTTATTCAACTGGGTAACAGCATCAAGAAATAACTGCCGTGGCAGGACCGAAGGTAAGGCATTGACTCGACGACTTAGTTGAGATGCACTTATAGTAGTGAGGCCAAACAGTTCTTCTGTACCATCCATGGCACGAATACGTTCTTCTGTTTCCTCGTAGGATTTCCAATTTCCTAGTTGCATAGCGACGCAAATCCTCATTAAATTAGCGGTGGTCAGTTTTTTTACTCCGTTGTCTAAGGACGAACCCTTAAATTTTTCAAATGGTAAGAAAGAAAGGCATTTACTAAATACAGTTTGATTTGATATGATGTTATCCATGAAAGTCTCCTTTAGTCGCAGTCACGGATAACGTGGGTTCAGCTTCTACTTTAGGAGATTTTTTTGCTTTCGTCCATAAAAATAGCCCCCTATCAATTAGAAAGGGGCTATTTAAATATATTTTTTTGCCTGTGGATACATATGCAATGCTAGTGGAAAATCTCCCCTTATTCACCCCCAAACGAGCCTTTACTCTGCATCTAACCTGAAAAACTCCGCCTATTTGCTGGTTACTAGATTAAGGGCCAATTTAATTCAAAGATCGAATCCTTATAAAGAAACTCGCCCATGTGAGCGAGTTTACTTTTTTAAAAAGCACTTCAAACAGAATCCTCTGGGAATGACCACGGGCTTTATTCTTTACTCGACAATCATCTCAACATGACGACCTCTATTTTGTAAAAATCTAAAATTCAAATCATCGGTTAACCCTGCTAGTCGTAATGCGAAGCGATCATCGCAAAACGGGATGGCAAAGTCACAAAAACACACCAAATTTTTATGACAACAGTCATGATGATGCATATGTCTTTTGTGATGCTCGTCCTGACAACAATTACAGTGATGGTGGTGGCCGTGATGCTCATGACAACGACATGGTCTGTGGTCGTGATGCTCGTGGCAACGGCATGGTCTGTGTTCGTGGTGGTCGTGATGCTTGTTGCAACCGCATGGTCTATGATCGTGGTGTCTGTGGTTCTGTTTGCAACCGCATGGTCTGCCGTGATTTGGACGCTTCTTTTTACAACGGCATGGATTCAATCTAGAATGGTAGGTTCCACAATGTGGGCAGTGATGCGGATCTCCCTTTACTGTTTTTCTCCCTTTTTTACTGCGCTTCAAATTTCTGCTCATTTTGTCACCCCTTTTTTCCTCTTCCACAAAACGGTGCAATTCAACGCATCTACAGTTTCCATCGTGTTTACAGTGTGACACAGCTTCTCTTACTTCTTTGTCTGGCCATTTAACATGTGTAATTCTGTCTGTTAATACTGTGACAATCTTATGATCCTTCTGAAGAACTTCAACAAAATCTAATCCAATAGCAAATATGATTCCTTCAACAAATAATGGTGAATGCTTAACGATTTCATCATCTACATATTTAAACCTAATAGCATCTGGACCTATCTTTATCCCCTTTTCGTTACTCGAGGAATTTGCCACGATTTCCTTATTTACATACATTTTCTCCCCTCCTATAGGTTGGACTATTATAGCTTATGAAAGAGGTAGAGGGTTGGTTCAACAATACGGTGAAAGCCTATCGTTAAAAGGCTTTTAACCACTTTCGATGACAGAAATCATCACGAAGGAATATATATAAGGAAGGGAACAATAAGGAGTGAGTGCGCTTATGAAAAATGAGAAGTCACATAACAACACCCACCCCTCTAATAAAGAAGAGGAAAAGAATGTAGAAGTCTTAAAACTGAAACAACAAATTGCCGTCAATGTTTGGATACAAGCTTTTGGACTAATTTCAGAGGCTATTGCTTTAACCAAATTATCTTTTCTCGAGGAACAAGAACCCGGTTCACAAGAAATCCTTAAAGGCGTTTGGATTCAAGTGATCGGCCAGTTTGCAGAGGCCGTTGGAGTTACTTTACAATTGTTATTTACAGACGATTTATCGTTACTAAGAGGGCAAAGAATGGCAACAACAGGCGACTGGCTCCAATCGATCGGTGCAGCAGTTGAAGCGGTTGGAGGGGAAATCGCCATTCAAAGTGGAACCCCTGAAGAATTAGTACCTTAATGATTCAAGCAACAAGAGAGCCTCTCCACTTGGAAAGGCTCTTTTTTTACAATTTTATTCTATTTCTCTTACTAGTCGTTTTTCCTTGATAAAAATGATTCCCATCAACCCAATGATAGAAAAAAGAACAGGCGTGATGAAACCGTAATAGTATCCATCCCCCACATTACCTACTCCAGATGGAAAATGATCCAACACCATTCCAAATATGCTTGGCAGCAGGACGGCACTCAAAAATCCCCCTGTATTCGCAATGCCAGAAACAAGGCCTGATTCGTTTATTGGAAACGTCTGACGAACAAGTGCAAAGGTCAAGGCACTTGCCCCAAATCCAAAGCCAATCATAAAGAACAGCAAGTAAAGCATGATAACAGGCGGATTCCCATGAAAAAAAAGAAAGCAAATCCACCCTAATAAAGTAAGGATATGAATGATCACATACGGCCGTTTAATGGTCCCTAATCGACTTGAAATCCAGCTAGCTAGAGGCGCTCCTATCAATGCCCCAATCAAACCTATCATGATAAACTGACTCGCTTCAGATCTTGTCATCTCATACACCGTCATCCCATACGGTACCGCCCAGGATCCGATAAACCCCACATACCCACCGACAACCCCAAAATGACAACAAAATAAAGCCCATACCTGTCGATTCGAAAAAATTCTCTGTAATAAAGTTCGTATTTTCCCTCGTGATGTCTCATTTTTTACGTATACTGTATCTGTCAAAGACAGTTGCTTTGGTTTTTTTAAAAGAACTAGATAAAGGAGAAAACCACACAGACATAAGAGCAATCCTGCTGAAAAAAAGGCGGGCCTCCAGCCAAGAACGCTAATCCAAGCAGAGAATGGGACGGTTGCCAAAAGGAAACCCAGGCTTCCTGTCATACCCGCAAGACCAATTAAACGAACAAATTCCTTTCGATTAAACCATTGTCCTAGAATTAACACCATATTGACCCAGATGGTTGCATCCCCCGTCCCTGTTAATATTCTTGCAAAAAACAGGACAAATTCATGCGTGCCCAGACTATAAATCATCGTTCCTACTCCCGTAAGTAACGCACCGACAATTAGAAAAAATTCGGACCATATCGGTCTGCCAATATGCCCATCGGAATTTGCAAGCCCGTGTAGACAAAAAATTGTATACTTGTCAGTAACCCAATCGTTGAGGCTGTTACCTGAAAGTCCCTCATCACTTGGTCTGTGATCAAGCCCGGGGCCGTTCGCTGGCTCGCCATTAATAAATAAGTAAACAGTACAGAAGCAAATACCACCCATCTAAAACTGCTAGTTTGTTTATCCACTGTTTAAACTCCTGTTAACTTTTTATTCTTATTTATATGGGTTAACTATAACAGTCGAAACCCTTTTAAAAAGTTATTTTTATAGGGGCAAGATAAGATCATGTGCCTGGCACTTGTTTTTCCCCCTACAAAATTCATTTATGCTATACTGGAGAAAGTTTGTCTTAATGGAGGATCACTTGATGGAATTACTAAAAACCAAGGCACTTACACATTCAAATTATTTATATTTGCTGATTGCTGGTATTGTTCTTATTTCCTTTAACTTACGCCCAGCCATTACCTCTCTAGGCCCGTTGGTCGGAATGATTCAAGAAGATGTGGGATTGGCACACTGGAGTGCAGGGCTATTGATGAGCTTGCCCTTACTCGTATTTGCCGTCATGTCTCCTCTTATTCCTAAAATAGCGGCTCGGCTGACAAATGAGCGTACCTTATTGATTGGGTTAACCTCTCTTTTGATCGGCATCACCATTCGCTCGATTGCCATTCCTGTTTTACTTTTTACTGGCACTCTCTTGGTCGGTTTGGGCATTGCGATTGGAAATGTCCTTTTGCCAGCTGTCGTTAAGGAACGTTTTCCCAAAAAGTTTGGTCTGATGACCAGTGTTTACTCTACATCCATGGGGTTGGTCGCCTCTTTAGCCTCAGGAATTAGCGTGCCTTTAGCCGTTGATTGGGATCTTGGTTGGCAAGGAGCCCAAATCGTCTGGGGGCTACCAGTGATTATTGCTCTTATCTTGTGGGGTTTCCTATTTAAATATAGAGATGAGGGGAAAAGTGGAAATCAACAAAAGCAAAGAACGTCTTCCAAGCAGATGTGGCGTTCATCGCTCGCTTGGCAAATCGCGATATTCATGGGGTTTCAGTCATTCTCCTTTTATGTCACGATTTCGTGGTTAACGGAAATCTTACATAGTCATGGGATCAATTTGGAAATGGCCGGTTGGCTCCTCTCCTTTACCCAGCTCGTAGGATTGCCGGCTAGCTTTGTGATTCCTGTTCTTGCGGGTCGATTTCAGTCACAAGTGTGGATCTCTTTTTTCCTAGGGTTGTTTGCTGTTCTAGGGTATAGCGGATTATTGTTCGGTTCAACTTATCCCGTACTCATCGTAAGTATCATCTTTATTGGGATAGCGTTAGGCGGAAGCTTTCCTTTAGCTCTTACTTATATTGGCCTTCGTACGCAAACTGGCCAACAGACGGCAGCTTTATCGGGGATGGCACAATCAACAGGATATGTTCTTGCAGCCATTGGTCCTCTATTTATTGGATATTTATATGACCTCACACATGCATGGACCGTTCCTCTAGTTTTGTTAATTGTCGTATCGGTTGTATTAACGGTATTCGGGATGTTATCTGGGCGGGATCGGTATGTGTAGTGGTTAATGGATAAGGTTACGGTCCAGATTTAGTGACCTTGATTTATTGAATTTTGGAATATACGGGTGTTAAATTGAGATTTAGCACCCTCATTCTACTAATTTTTGGTATCTGCGGGTGCTAAATTGAGATTTAGCGCCCTCATTCTACTATTTTCTGGTATTCACAGGTACTAAATTAAAACTTAGTGCCCTCATTCTACTAATTTCTGGTATTCACGGGCACTAAATTAAAACCTAGTGCCCTCAGTTTCCAAATTTAATCATGTCCACACACTCTATTACTATTCTATTCACTTTAAGATTTCCCACAACACTTCTTATATTTTTTCCCACTTCCGCATGGACATGGATCGTTACGACCGATTGCCTTCCGACTGTTAAAGTCAATCACATTGGATGAAGGTTGAGAATTAGCAAGAACGGCAGATGGAACCAGCTTTGATTTGCTTCCTTGAGAGATTTCTCTCGGAGTGTGACCTTTCAAGATCCAACGTCTAGAGTGATTAAATAATTCTGTCAGATAATAAGCAAGACCCTCAACAAATTCCAAATCAGGAAATTCGAACCGTTGCTCAAAATACTTGACCGCTTGGTTCAAACTACCATCATTAACTATCATAATCATTAACTGTTCTGCCAGATTCTCCATTTCCTCAGCAGTCAATTCATAATAATGCTGTAAAAAATGCATCAAGCTGTTCATTTCTCTTGTTTTTTCTACGTATCCCGGTTTACCTGCTTTGACAAGTTGTTGTTTGGTAAAAGGGTAATAATCTATACTTGGACGTTTTTCGATTTCATTAAAAATCTCCTTCTGGTTCATCACTCTCTTATCTACTAGACCATACGCTGAATAAGCGGTTTGCTTATAATAGTCGCTAGCACTACTAAATACATGTAAAAAATCGAAGAAATCTATTTCTTGCTTCATTAAATCACTAACCCTGTCAACTAGAAGGGAAGTGTTCATGAGCCCATGGTAATAAAGTAACCCGTGGGTAAGTTGAATCCACTCCGTATTTCTGTCAATAATTTGTTGTAATTCCTGTCCCTCTAACGCATGAAATTGTTCTATAATTTCAATAGGGACCGTTAAGCCTTTTCCCCCTTCTAAATGAATGGGAAAAATTACTCCCCAAGCCATCAAAGCCTCCACTTTTTTCACAGACACATTCCTAGGCAACGGGAGCTTCCCTGAATGTTTCACTATATTTTTAAAAAGAACATACCTTTCCTTGTCGAATCTAGAAAGAGTTCTACGTAAATGGCATGGAATGGCAATCACCAGTTCCTTTATTAATTCGCCTTTGTTCAAGCCACTGATTCCTTTTAATTCAAGATTCTTACGGATTCTATCCAATTCACTTTTTGAAAGAGAGTTAAGCACACTTTCTAATTGAAAAGGTTCACTAACATGTCTCCACATCTTCTGCTCCCTTTTTTCTTGTAACTCTCTCTCGTATTTTAATCCTTGAGCGATTCCTTTTCTGATCTTATTCAATGTTTTCAAATCCAATACAGCCACCTCTTATCTATTCTTGCTAATAGTCTTATTTTAACAAAAATGTACTCTTTGGAAGACTCTGTTTGACATTCCTATGTGCTAATAAGTTATATTTTCAACTGTTCCCAGCAAATATCATTCTCATCTAAAACTCCCTATACACTGTTATTCTCAATTATTCTTTCAAATCTTCTTTAAAAAAAGACTTCTTTTGCTTGAAAAAATACATATATATTAAATAGATAATCGTGCTAATTATGATAGAAATTCAAAAAAAATTTATTCTTTAAGAGATATTTCTTTCAATTTAATGAATCTTACTTTATAATAACTATAAAGTAATAATTATATTTTCATAGATGTAATTATTCTAATACAAACATTACAAAAGGAGAGATTTATATAATGGAAGGTTTTAGCACTACAAACGGCGGCAAATGCCCGTTTAACCATGGCAGCACGACTACTCCTAAATCTAGTGGTACAACAAATAAAGACTTTTGGCCAAATCAGTTAAACTTAAATATACTTCGTCAGCATGACAAAAAATCTAATCCACTAGGAGAAGACTTTAATTATGCAGAAGAATTTCAAAAATTAGATTACGAGGCTCTAAAGCAAGATCTTCGCAACTTAATGACAGACAGCCAAGATTGGTGGCCTGCTGACTATGGTCATTATGGTCCAATGTTTATTCGTATGTCTTGGCACGCGGCTGGTACATACCGTTCGGGAGACGGCCGTGGTGGCGGTGGAACAGGCAATCAGCGTTTTGCTCCACTAAACAGCTGGGCTGACAACGTAAACATTGATAAAGCACGTAGACTATTATGGCCAATTAAACAAAAGTATGGTAACAAGATTTCTTGGGCTGACTTATTGCTTCTAACAGGAAACGTTGCACTTGAATCAATGGGCTTAAAGCCATTTGGTTTTGGTGGCGGACGCGCAGACATCTGGCATCCAGAAGAAGACATCTACTGGGGTTCTGAAACTGAAATGCTAGGTGATAACCGTTACACAGGCGATCGCGAGCTTGAAAATCCACTTGCTGCTGTTCAAATGGGACTGATCTATGTAAACCCAGAAGGTCCAAATGGCAAGCCAGATCCGATTGCAAGTGCTCGTGACATTCGTGAAACATTCGCTCGTATGGGCATGAATGATGAAGAAACTGTTGCATTGATCGCTGGTGGTCATACTTTCGGTAAGGCTCACGGAGCAGGAGACGCTGCACAAGTTGGTCCAGATCCGGAAGCGGCCCCTATTGAAGCACAAGGCTTAGGTTGGTTAAGCACTCATGGTAGTGGTAAAGGTGGAGATACCATCTCTAGTGGTCTTGAAGGTGCTTGGACGGCGAATCCAACGCAGTGGGATAATGGTTTCTTTGATTTATTGTTTGGATATGAATGGTGGTTAACGAAGAGCCCTGCTGGAGCATATCAGTGGATGGCCGTTGATCCTGCTGAAAAAGATCTTGCACCAGATGCAGCAGATTCATCGAAGAAAGTTCCGACCGTAATGTTTACATCAGATTTAGCCTTACGTTTTGACCCTATTTATGAGAAGATTTCACGTCGTTTCCATGCAAATCCTGATGAGTTTGCTGATGCATTTGCTCGCGCATGGTTCAAACTTTTACACCGTGACATGGGTCCTAAATCTAGATACCTTGGTCCAGAAGTTCCAGAAGAAGATCTTATCTGGCAAGATCCTGTACCAGCGGTTGATTATGAATTAACGGAAGAAGAAGTAGCGAAAATCAAGGTATTGATCCTTGACTCTGGACTCACCATTGGCGAGCTAGTGACAACCGCTTGGGCTTCAGCTAGTACGTTCCGTGGCTCAGACAATCGCGGTGGCGCAAATGGCGCTCGCATTCGTCTTACTCCACAAAAGGATTGGGAAGTCAACCAACCGGAACAACTACAAAGAGTTCTTTCTGTGCTTGAAGAAGTTCAAAGCAATCTAGAGAAGAAAGTTAGCCTTGCTGACTTAATCGTACTAGGTGGCTCTGCGGCAGTAGAAAAAGCTGCACAAGAAGCCGGTTTTGATGTAACCGTTCCGTTTGCTCCAGGTCGTGGTGATGCGACACAAGAACAAACGGATGCAGAAAGCTTTGACGTACTAGAGCCTGTTGCTGATGGTTTCCGCAACTACCAGAAGAAAGAGTACAGTGTTACTTCTGAAGAGCTTCTTGTAGACAAGGCACAACTTCTAGGCCTTACAGCACCAGAAATGACGGTTCTAATTGGTGGTATGCGTGTGTTAGGTACGAACCATGGTGGTACGGATCACGGTGTATTCACTGATCGTGTAGGAACACTTACGAACGACTTCTTCGTGAACTTACTCGACATGGGTGTAGAATGGAAAGCTGTAGACGGAATTGTATATGAAGGACGTGATCGTAAGACAGGTGAAGTGGCAAGAACTGCAACTAGAGTGGACCTAGTATTCGGTTCAAACTCCATTTTACGTGCGATTGCTGAAGTGTATGCGCAAGAAGATAACAAAGAAAAATTTGTTAATGACTTTATTGCTGCATGGGTGAAGGTAATGAATGCTGATCGTTTTGATCTTAAAGTAACGAAAACGAATGCTTTTGCTGAGCATAGTGCTTAATATATAAATAGAAGCACGTAAAACTCCCTGAATACAGGGGTTTTGCGTGCTTTCTTTAATTCTAGTGAAAAGAATGACTCTATCTCCGATTCATTACATTGACGAATATCAACATGAAAAAGGATATGCCTATCATACTCGACACCCATAACCAAGCCAATTCCATATTTCCTGAATCAATCGCTACATATATAGCCGTTGCAATGGTTTGGGTTTTTCCTGGGATGTTTCCAGCAAACATTAAAGTAGCACCAAACTCCCCTAATGCGCGGGCAAAACTTAATACCGCACCAGATAAAATGGATTTTATTGCAAGTGGTGTGGAAACATGGAGAAATAATTTGAATTCATTTGCCCCATCGACACGCGCTGCATTCTCAATATCCTCATCAATCGCTTCAAAGCCTGTTTTCGCAGACTGGTACATCAGAGGAAAAGCAACCACAGTAGCAGCAATAATCGCCGCCCACCAGGTAAACATGACAGGCTGGTGAAACATCCACTCGATCCATTGCCCAACCATGCTGTTTCTTCCAAATCCAACAATCAGTAAAAAACCGACAACCGTAGGAGGAAGGACTAAAGGCAAAAGAAAAACTGTCTCTACCATCGCCTTCCCTTTGAATCTCTTGCGTGCCATCACTTTTCCAAACACGATGCCTAAAATAACAACTATTACACTGGATACAGTAGCAATCTCAATGGAAAGTCTAACCGGTGACCAAAAATCTGTAGCCATATACTAATTTAACCCTTTAAATCCATACTTTTCTAGCGTTGCCATTGATGATGGGCTTTGAAGGTATTCATAGAATTCTAGAGCCTCTTTTGCATGGGAACTATTCTTAATGACCCCCAAAGGATAAATAATTGGTGCGTGAGAAGTTTCAACTGCTATTGCAACAATCTCTACTTTTTCCGAAATCAATGCATCTGTTTTATAGACGATTCCTGCATCAACATTGTTCGTCTCTACATATGTAAGCACTTGACGCACATCCTTGGCAAAGACAATATTCTCTTCTACAGATGTCCATATATTCAATTTCTCTAATGTTTCCTTTGCATACTTTCCTGCTGGTACAGACTCCGGGGTACCAATTGAAAGTCTCTCCGCTTTCGTCAAATCTTCAAATGACTTAATACCAAGAGTAGCTTCTTTTGGTACTACCAGAACGATTTCATTTCCCACAAGATCAACCCCATTTTCCTTCTCAATCAACCCTTCTTCCACTAGCTGATCAAATTTATCCTCTGCTGCTGAGAAGAATAGATCCACGGGTGCCCCTTGCGAGATTTGTTGTTGAAGTGCTCCGGATGCTCCGAAATTATAGTTTATTTTTACATTGGGATGATCCTTGGTGAAATTCTCCGTAATTTCATTTAAGGCCTCTTGTAAGCTTGCCGCTGCGGAAACGGTTAACTCTACTTCCTCCTCGAGCTCATTCGCTTGATCATTGGTGGAACATCCAGACACCATTAGCATGAACAGCATAAATATGTAAAATAAATTCCATTTTTTCATGATTGTTGTCCCTTCCACTTTATACATAACTAATTATAACTAAATATAATTAGTCATAACAAGAATGAAGTGAACTTGATCACTTGTTTATAAAGAAGGCAACCGAGAACTCAGTCGCCTTCTTTTTTAACATGCCTTACCTGCCTCATCAGTCACTACCAAACGCTGCTTTTTTATCACTATAACGAATAAGCTAGCTAATATACAAAACATTCCTGCTAAAGCAAATGCCCATGAATAGGAGTTGAACACTTTGTATATTAATCCTGCTCCACCTGCTGCTACGGCTGAGCCTAATTGATGGGCTGCAAAGATCCATCCGTACACCACCACACTCTTCTCCATTCCAAAGATCTGCCTTGAAATATTAATCGTTGGAGGTACAGTAGCAATCCAATCTAATCCATAAAACACAGAGAAAATAATTAGAAAAAGATACGAACCATCCGAAAGAGCAAACGGTAGAAACATAAGTGAAGCTCCTCTTAAACTGTAATACCAAAACAACAGCCAACGATTATCAAATCGATCCGATAACCAACCTGAAAGAGTGGTTCCTATTAAATCAAACACACCCATTAACGAAAGCATGGAAGCTGCCGTTACAGCTGTAAAACCAAAGCCTATACAATAGGAAATAAAATGTGTTCCAATCAATCCACTAGTGGACAGACCACAGATAAAAAAGCTCCCTGCTAATAACCAAAATTCCTTTACTTTTACCGCTTCAAATAAAGTTTGAAAGGCAATTGTTATAGGGTTTTTCTTTTGTTCTATCTTCTTTTTCGCTAAAGCCTCTTCTTGCCCATATGGAAGAAGCCCCACTTCCTGAGGTGAGTTTTTCATAAATAATAGAATGATAGCGAGCATAATGACGATTAGAATAAGAATAAGACCCATCGCCCATTTCCAGGAATGGCTTTCTACCATCACCGCTAACAACGGCAGGAGAATTAATTGTCCTGTCGCTGTGCTTGCTGTTAAAATACCGAGCGCAAGTCCTCTCTTTTTTTCAAACCATTGATTAGCAATGTATGGACTTAAAACGGTTAAGAACAAACCAGAACCTAAACCGATAATGATTCCCCAAATCAAAACCAACTGCCAAGGTTTCTCCATGAAAAAAGTGAGAAGAATCCCCCCTAACAAGGTGGCCATGGCCAAAATCATCATTTTCTTTAAGCCGAGGACCTCTATCAAAGCAGCCATGAACGGTCCTGAAATGCCGTATAGAAGAAGGCTAATGGCAAATGCAAATGAAATGGTTGATCGGTCCCAACCGAAGGCCGTTTCAAAAGGAACAATGAACACTCCTGAAGAGGAGCGTATGATTCCTGCCGTTATGATAGAAAAAAACGCAATAAATAATATCACCCAACTATAATGAATACGTTTCAAACCTTCACCCCTTTTTAATGTTTATTAGTCGATCATTAGCTCTGCCACTGAATATAAAACAGCTCTTCCAGCCATCATTACACGAGTCTCCTCATGTTTACAATATAGCGTACCGCCTCTACTTGATAATTGTCTAGCTACCATTTCCTTTTTTCCTAATCTATGAGACCAAAAAGGAATTAAACTACAATGCAAGGAACCTGTCACGGGATCTTCATTTACTTTTAGCTTAGGAAAAAAACCTCGGGAAACAAAATCGAATTCGTCACCTTTTGCCGTCACACAAACACCTAATCCTTCCGGTATTCGTTCTAATTGGGCAAAGTCAGGAGTGACCTTTCTAACATCTTCCTCGGATTCTAGTACAAAAAACAATCATGATCTTTCGCTCTTAACCCAGGAATGAAAATTGGTTCCCCACTCCATAATGTAGATACCACAAACAGTGAGTATATGACGTGGCTCTTATTGGTGGTCTTACCCTGTACAAA
>NZ_JBHLUU010000021.1:0-69874 GCF_042433785.1 Robertmurraya beringensis
TCGCCCTTGATACTTTTATCGCAACCTTTTTCGACTGTTTGTCAAGAGCGATTGCGGGGCCTCACGTCCCCCCAATGGAAGTGATCTAATACTTTACATAGTTTTCATAGAACTTTTGACACTACCAGGCCTCCCTCTTAGAAAAGGGAGTTCATTAATTCTTATATAGCGCCAACAACTGGATGTGGAACATATGGTTCTTCCAAATAGACTACCTCTTCAGGTGTTAACGAAACAGAAAGTGCTCCTACAGCATCTTCTAGATGGCTTATCTTTGTCGCGCCAACAATCGGAGCTGTTACAGGTTCTTTTTGGAGCAACCAGCTAAGCGCTATTTGAGAACGAGACACATTATATTTTTGCGATAGTTCTGCCACTCGATCAATGATGATTTGATCCGCATCCGCCATAGCATCATATTTTGATTTTTGCGTTTTGTCCGTTTCGGAACGATGTGTTTTTTCTGATTTGTCACGCGTTAACCTGCCTGAGGCAAGCGGGCTGTATGGAATCACACCAATTCCTTGGTCAAGGCATAACGGAAGCATTTCACGCTCTTCCTCTCGGTAGATAAGATTCAAATGGTTTTGCATGCTAACAAACTTTGTCCAACCGTTTTTCTCTGCTACATGATTTGCTTTTAAAAATTGCCACGCGTACATTGCGGAAGCTCCGATATATCTGACTTTTCCAGATTTCACAAGGTCATGCAATGCTTCCATTGTTTCTTCAATAGGAGTGCTATAATCCCAACGATGAATTTGGTAAAGATCGATATAATCGGTTTCAAGACGTTTTAAACTATGATCAATCTCCGTCATAATCGCTTTACGTGAGAGCCCTTTGCTGTTCGGACGCTTACTGTTTAAATCATTACCCATTGGAAAATATACCTTTGTGGCCAGAACGACTTCATCACGATTCGCATAATCTTTTAACGCACGACCAAGGATTTCTTCACTTGTTCCGTCGCTATATACATTCGCCGTATCAAAGAAATTAATGCCTAAATCAAGTGCTTTTTTGATAATCGTGCGGCTTTTTTCTTCATCTTGTACCCAAGGATGAACCCAACGTTCAGCAACCCCAAAACCCATTGTTCCAAGGCAAATTCTTGAAACATCTAATCCTGTGTTTCCTAATTTTACATAATTCATTTATATTCACTCCAGATTTAAGATTTAGATTTAAACAATATTAATTATAAGCAATTTAACAAAAAACCTCTTACCTATTCGTCTTCAATGTTTGCCTAATCCTCTTTGGATGCATATTCAGCCTCCCTTCATGAGTCGAACAAAAAAAAGAGCCGCAGCTACGACTCTTTGACTCGCTCAAACCTCGTTAAACACTCTTCTTCCGGCTTGATGTTAACCTGTTTCCACTCTTCATTGATGAATCTCCGAAATTGAGCAATTTCTACATCCGTTCCATTCGTCAATGTAACATATATAAACCAATAATCTGCTCCATCCGTACCTTTAAAATAAATATGTTTAAAGTATCCCTCTCTCACAGTGGGGTAAATTTGTTGTATTAATTTGCACCATTCCCCATATTTCACTTCGACGACTGCTTCCCCATCATGGTCCCAACCATGATAGGGTGCACATAAAAAATCCTCTTCAAACTTACTCATATCCGATATTTTAAAACCCTCTTTTTCATATACAAGATATATAAATCCATAGGAATAACCAAAATACTCCGCTCGCTTCCCTTTAAACCCCTCAATCGTTTCCATTTCGTAAAAAAATTTCAATCCATTTTTTCCATCAGGTACGTAAAAAAGCTTGATTAAACTCGTATGCCCGATCCCAGCAATCGAATCAAAATATTCATCAAAGCTTGATTTTTTTTTGATACTCTCTAGACAGAAAATTATAAGCAATTGGAAATGGAGTACGTGCCTGACCTACCGTACCGCAACTCCTCCCTCCTAGATTTTCAGCTTCACGCAGGATGCTAAAATAGTTAAGAAGGGTATCTTCCGGAGTTCGAAGCCATTCAGGCGGTAAGTGGATTTGGTCATGAGGCTTTTCAGAAAAAAGGGAATAGAATTCCCCACCGAATCTTACATTTAAAGCTTTCAAGCAAGATGGACGAAAATACTTTTGATGAATAGAAGAAATCTCCATCTGGTTTTGTTTTTGCATATTCATCACCCTAATTTCAGTTTATGGGTGTTTGAAGGATAGGTGAAAATTCTCTATTTCTTTCGTTTGTTTAGCTGTGAGAAAACAGGTGTGGCCTATTTACGCATACCCTTGACCCACATGAATAATTATCATGATTAATAAAAAATGAGAATACGATAGATATGAATGAAAATGAAAGCGTATAGGAATGGGGGATTTGTATGATCCAAATATCAGGGGTCCCGTTTCAACCAAATGAAAATTGGCAACTTGGGAGTATGGAGAAAACAATAATTCAACAGATGCAGAATGCTTCCTTTTTATATTCTTATTATTCCGAGCATGAATTATGGTTTGAGCTTCAAGTGCGAAAGAACATTATCCAAAGTGCGAAAAAAATGAATAATAGTCAAGCAGTGTTTACAACCTTTGCTTATGCCCGCTGCAACCCCAGGTATTGGCAATTAACAAGGGGAGGCGGGTTCCTATTAAGACCCGATGTGCAACCGTCAGATGCGATTCTGGATATTTATCGGAACAGTTCACTCTATGCATTTGAATGTGCAACAGCTATTCCAATCATCTATTACCATGCCATATTGAATAGCATTGGTAGCCATTTATTTAATTCACTGTTTCGAGATCTATATCTTTACAGCTGGCATACAGATACAGACCTAGGGATCAATACCTTTTATTCCAATCACTTTTTACCTGGAGATGTCCTGTACGTTAATAATCCTGACTTTGATCGAAGAACACCACATTTCAGAGGTGTTAATGCCGTTCTCCTTAATGATGGTACGCTGTTTGGACATGGATTTAATATAAGAACATCCGAAGAAATGATTCGAATTCTTAATGAAAAAAGAAAACCGGGTAGTCATCAATCAGCTTATATAACAAAGTTGGTGACAAGGCCATCTTTTAAGTATTTATACAGAGTGGCCAGTTGGAATAGAAACGGTCGAGCATACAAAATGCAGCGTCCGATCGTGCACCATAACAAAAGCTCTATTTCATATGCTCACTATCTTTATTATTCCATGTAATACACAATCCATGACATTCACCCATTTTTTTATAGACGGGCTCCAAATTCCCCTCCGAGAGTATAATATAGAGAAATTCATTACACGAAGGGAAGTGTAATCATGTATCCAAACGTTAACGCAGCACCGACTCTTGGAGCTAATGTTCCTCCAAATATGGCCCCAATGCCTACCTATACCGCTCCTGCTTTTGATTATGGATGTGCATATCCTGTCTGTCCTGATAATCGAAACGATTTTATCTTAATTGTCGTATTGTTTATTTTACTCATCATTGTAGGTGCAAGTTTTTGCTATAGTAAATGCTAAAATAATAAACAACCTACTGGCTTGAGGAACTATCCTCAAGCCTCAATTTTTATTTTCCAAGCTGTTGATGATAGCAAATAGTGATGATCTGTCCATTTACCATTAATTCTTAGATTTCCTTTAGCTATACCATCTTTTTTAAATTTTTCTAATACACGAATAGATGCTATATTGTCAGGAATAGCTCTGGATGTTTTGGTCCAAATCGTCAATGGTAAACCCATTCATGGCATGATAACTCAACTAAGCTACGTTGAATCTATAGTGAAGCATTTAATCTTACAAAGAATTTGAAAATAAACGGAGCTTTTCCGGTTAGACGGCAGAGTAGAGCTCTTTTCATGGTATATAAGCGGAGGTTTTCCGGTTAAGCAAAATAATATTACCCATTTTCACGTTTTTCGAGTCAATAGCCGGAATCTCTCCGTCTATTTGAGCTATTTTCAGTGCAATTTCTTAATTAAGCGAAAATTCTCCGCTTAATGATCAAACCCTCCCGATACCCTCATCTGGGTTCTTTTTTCAAAGACCCATGACCATGAGCTAAAGAAATCTCCTAATGCGACTAATAATTCAAACATGACTCAAAACATCTCCCTTATTTATTTGTTTACGTCACAAGTGAAACAAAGGTTAGCATTCCTATTGAGGTAATTCAATTTCTTATACAAAATCCTCCGATTTTTCCATTAAGAGAATGCTGCCCCTCTAGTTCCAAAAGAAGGTTTCAACTAATTCCTCTACTAAACTGCTCTTTTTCTACCAATAAGGAAATCCAACAAAAAGAAGCATAAATCCTATGGAATTAATGCCTCCGAAGTTATATAAATCAACTCATCCCTATTGACTATTTTACAAGTCATCCAATGTTTTTTGGGCCTTTTTGAAGTAAGCTGCCATTATTGCTTAATAAGATAACAAAAAAGCGTTAATCCGTTATGGATTAACAGCCCTGTTTGCTTATGTGATGTATTTACAATACGCTCTTTTAATACCTCCTGTACAAACCATGCTTCCAACAACTCCAACAAGTATACTAGAAGTTATGATTTTTAACGCATAATATATACCTGTACCAGTAATACAATCAAGTATAATAAACTTTTTAATTGTCGAACCTCTAATTGTATAGAAAACTACATTATGATTCTTCATGGCTGATCACACCCTATTTTTTTCATAAAGATATGAGTGATCTGGTTTGTCTTATTCCACAAAACTGCTCATTTTGTACAGTAACTTCAACAAAAATGGCTTTAATCCTTCTTGGAACAAAGCATATTATCGGATGTGGAATGAGCTTACACATCCAAGCTGTTGATGATAGCTAATATTTGATGATCTGTCCATTTGCCGTTAATTCTTAGATTCTCTTTAGCTATACCTTCTTTTTTAAATCCTACTTTTTCTAATACTCGAATAGATGCTAGATTGTCAGGCATAGCTCCTGCTTCAATTCTATGTAGTTTTAATTCTCTAAAAGCAAAGTCTACAACAAGTTGAAGAGCTTCTGTTGTATAGCCCTTTCCGTTATATTCCTTATCTAAAGTAAATCCCGTATAACAGCTTTGGAGGTCTCCCCTTGCAATTTGAGTTAATGAAATGTCTCCGATCAGTTTATCGGTGGCCTTTAAAAAGATTCCAAAAGCATATAATTGCCCTTCATCTGTCTTTTTTAATACCCGTTCAATGCGTATTCTTTGATGATCTTCTGTATAAAAGGCTTCTGGGAGTAATGGGCTAACTCGTTGAAAAAATTCACGATTTCTAGTTTGTAAGTTTGCTAACTCGCTGGCATCAGAAGTTTTAAAAAATCGAAGATAAATTTGTTCCCCTACTAGCTTCATAAAACCCCTCCAAAATCTTTTACTACCATTTTATTCTGATTGGGCAAAAGTATGTTGTTCTTATTCAACAAGCTACCCCTTTTCTACAATAAGGAAATTCAACAAAAAGAGGCGTCAATCCTTCTTGGATAAATGCCCCCGTTTCTTTAAGTACATTTCTTCACAATTTAAATAACCCACCCTTACTGGTGTATTTTAATTCAGTGAAAATTTTTGAAACCCCTTCCGTTTTCATTCGTAAATAACTGAAAAGGAGCGAGAACAATGATTAAAAATAAAAATTGGACTGTGCTATTTATTTTACTCTCAACATCTTTCTTCTTAGGTGGGGTATCATTAAGACCGCTATTTGAATATTCACCAATCTTTGGTTCAACTCTAGGTTTTCTATTTTTAATAATAGCATTATGTTTTTCATTAAATAGGTACCAAAAATAGTAAGTTTAACTTGAACTATCCTGCCACGTTAATCTGGTAATGAGGTGATTATTATGAACAGAACATTCCAGTTAGTTCAAAAAGTTACAGGGTTTGTTTTACTAATACTAATTATCTTCTCTTTACTAATGGAGAAATTTAGTGTCAGTTTAATCTTTTGTTATATAGGTATCTCTATTTACAATGGGGTACGTGCATTTGAATACTTAAATGCAAACCAGTTAAAAAAAGCACTTCTTTACTCAATTCTTTCGATTGGATTCTTCTTAATTTTTATATTTAGTCTTTAAATAGTTCTAATAGCTTTGTGAACAATAAGCTTGAACACAATAAATGATGTATTTCATCTTGTACAAAACTGCCCCTTTAGTTCAAGTAAAAAAGACTACTAAAATTAGCAGCCTATCTTAAAGGAAAGCCCCACAATGTGGACAAACGGCTTAAGAACCCTGTGCACTATGGTGTTAGTTTGGATGGACCTTACATTGTTTCGGTTCTTTCAACTGTGAAATTTCCATTCCCCATTTGTTTTACAGGACTATACATGTAGTATCTTATTAAAATAAATGCCAAGCATAATAATAACGATAAAAAGCCTACTAATAAGAAATATTGTGTACCTAATTGCGATATAAATAATCCACCTGCTGCGGTACCCACTGCGATCCCCAAGTTTCCTGATGTTAGAAATAGTCCATTAGAAAACTCTGGAGCTTCGGGCGCTGATGACACAACCCAATATTGAAGAATATTACCTCCTGCTCCAGCTACAATTCCCCATAAGAAAGTAGAGATAAACATAGGTACCGTCAACTGTCCAAACAGGAATAACATGATGTAAACAGCTCCCAAGGCAAAAGGAAAAGCTAATACCGTTTTAATAGCATTATTAGTAAGCAACTTTCCTGCCACGATGTTTCCTATAATATTGGCTCCACCGTATATGAATAACATGATTGTAATGATACTCGGAGACAAATTCATTCCCGTTTTCAGATACTCAGAAAAATAACTGTACACCCCAGTTATGGCTGAATTAATGAAAATGGCTGCCAGAATGGAGTGCCAAACCATTGGTCTTTTTAATACGGATAGTTGTGCTCCGTAAGAAAGTCTTTCCTTAACGGGCATAGATGGTACAAATACTAATATTGCAATGAATGCTACAGCGTTTACAACAGCATTGAATACCATCGCCATTGGGAAAGAAATGGAACTAGCAATAAACGTAGCGATCGGTGTACCGATAACCATACCGGCAGATACTCCTATAAATACTTTAGCAATAGCTTTTGGAGATTCCTCATTGCTTACCGAGGCAGCAGCAACTGTGAAAGCTAAAGAAAAAAACGCCGGATGAAAAAAGGCTGGAACTGCGCGAGCAATTAATGCAATGGTAAAGTTGTCTGTAAATATGGAAACGATGTTCCCTAGAACAAATACGCCAAGTACGAGTAACATGATCTTCTTCCGATTAAACCCCGAAAGTAATAAAGGAATAATTGGGGCTGAAATGGCGACGACGAGGGCAAAAAGACTCACCAACCATCCTGCCTTTGATACACTGACATTAAAGTGTTCAGCAACGAATGGCAGGATTCCCATCATTCCCAGTTCAGTATTAATAAGTCCGAAAGCACCGATCGCTAATATAAATATTAGCAAGTTGTTTTGTTTAGCCACAAAATATACCTCCTTTGTACTCCCACAACAAAAAATCATCACCGAACGATTAATCAACAGCCGTTTGTGAGTCGGCAACGATTGGTAAAACCAGGCTAGAAATGTAGTGGATTTGGATTAACTTTTTATTGATATTTTTTGTCCCGTTAATCCTTTACTATTTCAATTGTCACCGATGCGTTGTCTGGGATTGCACGAAGCTCGTCTATACTCGCGTTAATTCGTCCCAGTGGAACTTTTCCAGGCCAGTAACCAATATAACCATAATAGAGCGCAATCCATTGACCAGGCTCGTAATAACCAACTTCAGGAATCTCTGGCTCGTCGCCACGAGGCGCACCTTTCATTGAAAGCGGGTTTGATAGTCTAACAACTTTTTCATCATATCCAGGATAATTATTAACTTCTAAGGTAAGCGGCAATCGAGACATAAGGTCATTTGCCGTTGGATTGTCGTATAAATCGACGGTAAACGCATTTTCACCGATACGTATCGTTATTTTATTGTCGGACGGCGTTCTCGAATTACTATTCATGGAGCTTTCTTCTTGTGTATTGCTCCTAGTTTCCGTTGGTTGGTTGTTCGTCGATGTGTTCGAATTACTATCCGTAGATCTTTCTTCTTGTGTATCACTCTTAGTTTCCCCTGATAGGCTAGCAGTTGAGTTTTCTGTACCACTACAAGCGACTAAACCAATTAAAAACAAACACATGCCTAACAATAGTATCGTTTTACTTAATTTCATGTTCATTTCTCCTAAAAAGTAACTTTTAATCGAATCTCAACAGATCGTATTACAAATGACTCAAAACATTTTTACCTATCAATAGTGCTGTTTACCACAAAGCCAACGATTCCTTTGACGTAGGTTTACGAAATACTGTATCAATCTTACCAAGTTCATCAGTGGTGAGATTGATTTGTGCAGATTTAATATTTTCCAGCATGTGTGCAGAATTACTTGATTTAGGGATCGAAATGGTATTGCCATCTCGAATACTCCATGCGATTAATATTTGTTGGATAGTTGCTTGATGATTGGAGGCTACTTCTTCTAGAATGTTTTGTTGTTGGAGATTAAATCGTCCAAATTTCCCTTTAACCACTGGGGAGTAAGCCATTAATGGCATGTGTTGCTGTTTCATGTAAGGAATCAAATCATATTCAATTCCACGATAAATTAGATTGTACTTAACTTGATTCGTCAAACAATTTGTTCCATGAGGTAAAGTGAATAATCGTTTTAAATCAGCTGTATCAAAATTCGATACGCCCCAGGCTTTGATTTTTCCAGCAGCTCTCATCTCTTCCATCGCTTCAACTGTTTCACGCAAAGGAATCGAGCTTTTCCAATGGAGTAAATACATATCTAGATAGTTAACTTGTAGCCTTTCTAGTGTATTCTCTAAGCTGATAGGTAGATATCTCCTGGAGGCATTTTCTGGTAAAACCTTAGACACTAAATATAGAGAATCTCTTTTATATCCTTGAATTGCTTTTCCAACAAGTGTTTCAGAAAGTCCATCTCCATATGTTTCTGCGGTATCAATCACTTGTGCACCTGCATCTAACCCAACTTTTAAAGCTTCTATTTCTCTAGCTTCATCCGCCAAGCGATTGCCAACTTTCCAAGTTCCTATACCGATAGGGAAAACCTTTCTATCGTTGATTCCTACTTTATTTACCATCGGATTCCCTCCTATTGGAATATTGATAGAATAATGATGTTCATTGTTATTATAAAAGTCCTTTATATGATATTTCTCATACAAAGGACTTCCATTCTACTAATGCAGCCTTATTTCAGCTTTCCACCAAACACCGGGTAAATGCTTGCCTCACCATAATCCTTGATACGCTCGGCATTTTTCAACACGTCCATATCTGCATCAGAAATCTCAAAATCCACGGCAGCATTGCTACGGATATGATCTGGGTTTGCTGATTTAGGTAGAGGTAACAGACCAAGTTGCAAGCAGTAGCGAATGCACAATTGTGGTATAGTTACTCCATACTTTTCAGCCATAGCCGCAATCTCCTGATTCTTCAGCAGCTCACCATGTGCCACAGGAGAATATGCCTCTACTAGAATCCCTTTGCTTTGGCAATAATCAATCAACTCAAATGGTGTGTTACTTACATGAGCAAGCACTTGATTAACGACAGGTTCGACGGTACCGTTTTCCAGAATATTATTTAAATCCACCTGTTCAAAGTTGGAGACGCCGATAGCACGCAGTTTGCCTTCCTTGTATGCTTCTTCAAGTGCACGCCATACTTCTAAGTTTCCCTCAAAGAAATGCTCGCCCTCACGGAACTCTTTCCACGGTTGAGGACTGTGGATAATCATCAGGTCGATATAATCAAGTTCCATCTTTTTCAGTGAATCATTGATAGCAGCAACTGCCTCGTTGTAGGACTTGATGTCAGCTTGGAGCTTGGTAGTCACAAAAATCTCTTCACGAGCGAAGCCGCACGTGCGGATCCCTTCTCCAACACCTCGCTCATTCATATAACCCTGTGCTGTATCAATGTGGCGATAGCCAATTTCAATTGCATCTCTAACTGCCTGCGCAGCCTTATCATCTTCAATATTCCAAGTTCCCAGACCCAACTTTGGGATTTTCACTCCGTTAGATAGTGTATAAGTTTCATTAAAAATCATGTTTTTTTTCTCCTTTCAACCTTTACCATTCAAGGGCTTTGTTTGATTTTAGTTTTCTGATTAAAAAATCCATACAGTACAACTTGTCTTGTTTCGCATGAACATCAGATAGAAGTTTGAAACGATAGGACGTCAGAATCCGCCTTCCTTTATCCCTCTGTCCCAAACGGAAGCTTTCAATGAATTGTTCAATCATCTCCGGTTCCATTCCTAACTCCTCAAAAGCAAGAAGTATCTCCTGCTCATCAACAATTGGACTATTCAACTTCACACCTCCTATACCTTAATTATGCTCGGAAAAGATAGAATTACAAATACTTATATCACATGAATTCCCATACTTTTTATTTATGGATTGTTATGGTTTAATAAAGATAACGGAGGTGGTCTGATGGATATCCGAATTTTGAAATATTTCCTTGCTGTTGCACAGGAAGAAAGCATAACAAGAGCTGCCGAGGTTTTGAACACTTCTCAACCAAATCTTTCAAGACAGCTAACCGAACTTGAGCAAGAAGTAGGTAAAAAGCTGTTTGAACGTGGAAGCCGAAAAATAAATCTGACAGAAGAAGGGATGTTCCTTCGCAAGAGGGCAAAAGAAATCATCGAATTGGTAGAAAGGACAGAAACAGAACTGTCCTCCTTTGATGAAGTGATCAGTGGAGTGGTTCACATAGGTGCAGCTGAGACCCATGCCATGCGGCTTATGGCTGATGCCATGCTGTCACTCAGAGAAACTCATCCACAGATCCAATATGATATTTTCAGTGGCAGTACCATAGAGGTAACAGATCAGCTTAATAAAGGATTACTTGATTTCGGAGTTCTGGTTGAGCCAGTAGATTTGCAAAAATATGATTATCTCAGGCTTCCGGTGAATGATATTTTTGGTGTCCTGATGCGAAAGGACAGCCCTTTGGCAAAGCTAAACTCCATTAGTCCAGAAGACATAAAGAATCAACCGGTACTTGTTGCCCATCAGCAACAGGGTGGAAATGTTCTGTCCGGATGGTTGGGAGATGATTCCCAAAATCTGAATATCGTTTCCACTTTCAATCTGATAACGACACCTGCCATGATGGTAGAAGCTGGGCTCGGTCATGCTTTTACCTTTGACAAGCTAGTTAATACAGAAGGGGACCGGAATCTCTGCTTCCGTCCATTGGAGCCGAAGCTGGAAACAGGACTTTATCTTGTCTGGAAAAAGTATCAGATGTTTACAAAAGCTGCAAAAGTGTTCTTAGAGCAAATTCAGCGTAGTATGTTCTAAGTTGAGTAGCTCTTTCATCAATAATCCTGTTTTAATATTATCCAAATTATTCCTATGAAGTAAAAGGTACTTTTAAAAGACCTACTAACCATGCTAGTTTATAAAATTTGCTCCATCATAAAAAAGCTGATATCCTTTGTCTCTCTTGGAAAAGGACATCAGCTTTTTTAGTCTGAAGAACTACACACAAACATCTCTATTTCTTTTAATTAAACCAACCCTTTTATCTTCCTATTTTTTACAACGGAATCCCTGTCTCGCATAAGATCCCCCTTATTCCATTCAATCTTATTAAAGAAATCAGCCCCTATAGCGACACAAGAGAAAGGCTTTACTTTTATAAAGGAAAGCCACTAACACTGATTTTACAGTGTTAGTGGCTTTTAGTTCGAGTCCAAACTTTCTTGCACGTTTCATTTAAAGACGAATAGAACCATAATGATGTCGACCCTCAAAAAGAAACGCAATGATACTCTCATAATATGGTATAAATTGTTTTAGTTCGATTAGCTCTAAGATTTCCTCTTTAGAAGCCCATTTAACTGCTTGCACCTCTTCAGTCTGTAAAGTCAAATCATTCAAATCAAAGTCATATTCAATTAAATAATAATCATCAAAGCCACGTTCAAAGTTAATAGTAAATTGTGGACGAACCTTTTCAAAGTTATAATGAATTCCCAACTCCTCGAATAACTCTCTTGAAGCAGCCTGCTGACTTGTATCGCCTGCAACTGCACTACCACCACAGGTGATATCCCAAAGGTTCGACCATCCTTGCTTAAAGGGCTGACGCTGCTGAATAAGCATTTCTCCTTTTGAATTAAATATACATACGTGTACTACTAAATGAAACTCATCTGGTGTCATTTCATCTCCACGAGTTATTTGTTTCTCTATTTTATTACGATGCTTATCAAATAAATCCCACTTTTCCATTGCTAAACTCCTTATTTAATTATGAAGAATCGCCCTTTATCTAGTTTATATCTCCCAAATAAACAGGAGATTTTTCATTCTTAGAATATCTTACTATGTATTTTCTTAACTCCTTCGGATATATTCTATAATCTAGTAAATCGTTAATTTGAACCCATTCAACTCCCACTTGGTGACTGTCAGGATTAGTTGGTGATCCATAATTATTTAGTCCATTAATAAGGTTACAAATGAAGTAATATTCAACTTGATGAACATTAAAATCGAAAGAAGAATGTTCGTGGTTTTTACCTATATACTCTCTAATATGAAGGAGCTCTTTAATTTCTACTAGTTCCCCAATCTCTTCAATACACTCTCTAGTTAAAGTACTATGAATCGTTTCTCCGTGCTCTTGCCCTCCACCAGGAAAAAGATAAAAATAACCTTCTTCATCCTTATTTTTTGTTAGTAAGAGTTTATTGTCTTTAAGTATTATTGCTTTTGCTGAGTTTCTAATATTCATATATGCCCCCTCCTCTACCCTAATTTTACCATATGTTTGATTGACACTTATTTCATAAAACTGCCTCTTTTCTACAATAAGAAAAAAGAAAAATACAGCTGCCTATGGCAACTGTATCGACTGAAGGAAAGCTCCTTTAGTTTAAAAACCAGTTTACTACTTTAACGTTTTGCCCATCCTCTACCATTTAAGAAATCTTTCATAAAGGATCTAGGAAGACGCGCAAAACTTCCAATTGCTGATTCAGACCATGTACGATTCGATTTTCTTCCAGTACGATTTGCATAATACAATTTAGTAGTCTCGTCATATTGTTTAATTATCTCTTTTGTATGGCTGTTATAACGATTTGTGTGATAAATACCTTCAAATGGAATTCTAGGCTTACTGTCATTACGTTCAGCTGGATAACCAACGACGAGTCCAAAGACAGGGAAAACATACTCAGGAATATCAAGCAACTCAGATATTTTTATTATTCCATCTCTAACTCCACCAATATAACATACACCTAATCCCATGGATTCTGCAGCAATGACCAAGTTTTGGGCTGCCAATGTAGCATCTATAGCACCTACGAGAGCAGCATCTATTCCCTCAATTGTCTCTGTGATATCCATGTCTAATTCTTCTGCCATTTGTTTATGACGATTTACATCCGCACAAAACACGAAAAAGTGTCCGCCCTCTGCTATAAATGGTTGATTCCCTGCGAGTTCTGCTATTTTCTGTTTTAGTTCTTGATCAGTTACACCGATAATGGAATATGCTTGCTGAAAACTTGCAGATGATGCTGCTTGTGCTGCAGTAACTAGCTGCCTAATTTGCTCCTCTGTTAAAGCTTGATTAGTAAAAGAACGAACAGAAACATGGTTTAAGATGGTTTCAATAGTTTGGTTCATTTTTATTTCTCCTTCTACTTTAAAATATTTTTTGCTTTTGATTGTAGCCTAATTAATTTTTGAATAAACAGTACAAAATTATTGCAAAAAAAACAGCAAACTCAACTAATAGATGTTTGCCATAGTACCCTCGACGATTTGTTCCGCCATATCACGATTTTGTGTAGTGACGTTGAGAGTTCGTAGACCATAGTAACTACATATAAATGTCCTTGACAACTCTAGTGCCGATCTATCCGATGTGATTTCTCCGGATTCTATTCCTTTCTCTATCACACGATTGAGAACACTTTCCAGACATTCTACATGACGATTAGACCAAACCTCTACAATGGAGTCAGTTCGACCACGCTCCATAGTGGCATTAATTAAAAAACAGCCTTTACTCGAGTCCTCAAAATCCTTTTCCACTGCCCATTCCAACAGACCACGCAGTCTTTCTTTTACAGGACCAGGCTGTTCCAAAATGGCGGTTTGCACCTGAATCCAGTGCTCATGATAACGTTGGAGGGTTTGCTCATACAATTCATGTTTACTTCCAAACGTATTATATAAGCTTCCACGACCAAGCCCTGTACTGCTGCATAAATCCTCAGTAGAGCATGCTTCATACCCTTTTAACCAAAAAACATTCATTGCTGCATCAAGCACTTCAGGCTTATTAAATTCACGAGGTCTTCCACTTTTACTCATGTTGTCTCCTTTCTTAAAAAGTAATGTTAAACACAGTATATATATTTTGTAACGTTCAGTCAATAATTGAAATCACGTCCTCCATTTGAACGATACGCCTACCATTTACCCTAGAGTTAAAGACTTTTATTATTTGCATACCTTCTTCCCATTAACGAAGGTGAAAACTTTATTTTATATTTACCTCTGAGCTCTAACTTAACTTTTTCTGTTAAATAAGCACCTTGTCTGTTATGTTCCTCTTCTATTTCAACACCATTTTCAATTATTTGATCTAAGTCCCAATCAACCCATTCACCATACTTTGTTGCCCACTCGCTCAATTCTCTTTTTAGTTCATTTGAAATTGGAATATCATCTAAATCAAAATTACAGCCACATTGATTGCACCAAATAGGATCAGCTCCAACATCGCCTTCGACCTTTAACTTGTATGTTTCTTGTTGTTCACAAAAACACTTCATTTTCGGCTCCTCTGAGGAAAACTTTTTATTATTATTAGTATATATTCAACTCGATTAGTTTGCATATCCTTCTTCCACTAACCTGCTCTTAGTCGAATAAGAAAAGGCGATTTCCCTTTATAGAAGAATCCTGTCTCCATTGCTTATTTTTATAACAATCCTCATTTAATGTTTTTAACGACTTCATAATCAGGTGGAAGTTCTTTAATATCCCTTTCGTCGAAAGCTGCTTTCAGTTTCTTGGAGTCTTTCATAAAATGATATTCAATTTTCAGCTCCTTAGGAATAGTGGTAGAGGTGATTCCAGCTTTCAGGAATATATAAAAATAAACAGAGTTGCTACTCTGGCTTGGCCTTCGACAAATCATATAGGATTCTATATCACCCCATCCAATTTCAACGTTTCTTTTATCTTTCTCGACAATTACACCTGTTTCCGTCACAGTTATAAGTAATGTTGGATTTATTAATTGTTTAAACGAATAAACAACCATATATAAAAAAAGCATCGCAAATAATGAACTAAAAATCAGAACTGCCCAATAACGCCAATTCATTTCATTACCTAAATTAGAATAAATACCCGTTGCCATCATAATGAACAAAGGACCAGAAACAATTAATATGACAAACATATAAATTCTTGAATTATAAAACTTTTTCTCTTCCAACTAATCACTTCCCTTCTATTAAATTACGGCTCACTATGTAAGGAAGTTTCAAAATTTACTTCTAAGCTTAACTTGCCCATTAGTCAAAAAACCCCTTCATTACAGGAATTATTAACAAACGATATAATAAAAGCCTTTAATTTATGGGAATTATTACAAATATTTGGTAATGTATATAAAGAGGTGATTAATATGGGGCAATACACAGGACTATACGTGCTTTTGGGAATAATCTTCATAATAGTAACTCTTAATAGAAACTTGTTTTGGTGGGTTAAAGTTACTATCGTCGTTTATTACTCTATTATTTCTTATATCTTTATCACCATTAAAAATAAAATCGATAAAGAATATGAGAATATCACTCCTGTGCCAGATTCTTACTGGGATGAAAATTCCGGTTGGGTATATACGATGGTTGATTATTATTTCTGGCCTCTATCGCTCCTTCTCCTTTTTATCTATTACAAATGGTTTAAAAGCGTGCAAGGTAAGACAACAAGGCTATTAGTGTTATTAAGTATGGTTCCATCAGCTGCGATCTTTTTATTTTTTATGTTTATTTTTGGTTTTTCTTACGGGTACAGGCCATAAGGTTTGTACTTTTTATTTACATAATTGTTCATATCCTTATTAAATAAACCTGCTTATTTAGTTAAAACGCTGGTGGAGTTACCGAAAATAGAATGACGGCATTTTCAGTGAAATTATTTTCCCATTTATGTTTCATATAAGCTGGTATTTTGACACTATCACCGGTTTCTAATATATATTCTTCATTATCTAAAAACACTTTAATTTTCCCTTGTAGAACAAATGCAACTTCTTCCCCTTTATGTTCCAAAAGTTTCTCAGACGAAGATGTATTTGGAGGTACATTCATAATCGCGCTAGCCAGTGTTCCTGTAAATTCAGGCGACACTAACTCATATGAAAGGTTTTCAACAACCATTTTCTTACGATCAGTTGATCTAACAACTAAATCTTCGGTATTAGATTCTTCAAGTAAAAAACTAAAGGTGGGAACATCAAGGGCTTTGGCTAAAACCTTTAAAGTCTGAATGGAGGGATTTGCTAACCCCCGTTCAATCTGACTTAACATGGAAGGTGTTATTTCTGCTATTTTTGCTAATTCTCTACTGCTCCACCCTTTGGCTTTTCTAAATTTCTCAACTTTTCTACCAATATCTATATTTTCCATTCATTTACCCCTTAATATTAAACGTAATTTAATTTTATTAAATTATAGTTAACATAAATTCAAATCTCTGTTAAACTATACTTAACAAGTGTTAAATATTATTTTATCAAATGATGTTTTACAAGTCAGTAAGGAGTGAGGAGAATGAATGAGTTTTTTACGTTCCTAGTCCTTTCGTTATTTGTTGTTATGAGTCCAGGGATTGATACAGCACTTATTACAAAAAGGACCATTACGGACGGAAGAAAAGATGGTTACAAAATGGCTCTAGGTATTACAACTGGCTCATTAGTCCATACATTCGCTGCTGCTTTTGGACTTTCAGCTATTTTGATGCAGTCTGCTGTTGCATTCGAAACGGTTAAATACATTGGTGCCATTTACTTAATATACCTAGGATTGTCTTCCTTTATCTCAAGGAAAAAGAAGGCATCTGCAAGTGTTGATAAACAAAATAAATCCGCTTTTAAACAAGGTTTATTTTCGAATGTACTGAATCCAAAAGTTGCGATGTTCTTCTTAACATTTTTACCCCAATTTGTGAAAACAGGAGAACATGCAACCCAGCACCTGATAATAATGGGTGTGATATACACACTTCTGTCTATTTCTTGGTTTTTTATTTATGTCTTTTTTATCAACTATTTACGTGAATGGCTACTGGCTCCAAAAGTACAAAAGATCATGGATAAAGCTACGGGGCTTGTCTTAATTGGATTTGGATTAAAGTTAGCTTTAGATAAACCGAATTAAGATAGAAAAATAAAAAAAGAGCTGCAGAAACAGCTCAACGATCTAAAATTTGATTTTACTTTTTCAAAACTGGAATCCAAATTTCGCTTTTTACTGATGGTGAAGTTAAATCCTTACTTTTGATCGACAAAATTTCGGGTCCTTCTGTTACATGATAATTGGAAGATGGAAACCACTCAGAATAAATCCTTCCCCAAGTTTCCTGTAGGGTATCAGGAAAAGGACCAGTAGTTTCAAATATTGCCCATGTTAAAGCAGGAACTTCAAGTTTTGAAAAATTTTGAGGGTAGTCTTGTGTTGTTGCCACCCCAATATACTGATCAAGCTCGCCTTTTTCTTCCATACGACCATCCGAAAAGTTTGTTGAGGCTTGAATCATCCCTAGAGGTTCAACATTAGACAATTTTTTTAGTTGATCTATTTTTTCCATAGTCAAAGATTTCCACATCCGTGTAATTTCCGGGTTTTCCCCTTCAAAAATAATTGGAACTCTTTTCATAATACCCACTATGTTAAATGCGTCTTTTTGTTCGATACGGTAATTCATTTCGTTTCCTCCTCTAATTGATAATTGGAAGGTCATTGGAGGAAAAGCTTTTAATGGCTGTCCATCATTTCTTGCTTCTGATGGGGTTACCCCATGTAAATTTTGAAAAGCTCTAGTAAAGGAATCCGGTGAATTGTATCCATATTTAAGCGCAATATCAATTATTTTCAATTGACTATTTGTAAGTTCAAATGCTGCCAAGCTCAATCGTCTACGGCGAATGTATTCTGATAATGTTATACCTGCAAGAAAAGAAAACATTCGTTTAAAATGATATTCAGAACAATGAGCGACCCTAGCCACCACTTCGAAGTCTATTTCGTTAGTGAGGTTATCCTCGATATACTTCATTGAATCATTCATGCTCTTAAGCAAATCCATTATATGACCTCCTTTCATCAATAGAATAACAGGAGTTGAATGGTTCCGTCCGACATTCTGTGCACCATTTTGTCGGTTTCATCTCATCTTTTAGGTTTGTGGTAACTTGAGTAGGAATATATTAGGATTTATATAATTCTAACAATTTAAATTTTATAGAACTTTAATCTTACAGAAAGTTTGTAAATAAACGGAGATTTTCCGGTTAGACTGCAGAGTAGAGCGCTTTTCAGGGTATATAAGCGGAGGTTTTCCGGTTAAGCACAATAATATTACCCTTTTTCACGTTTTTCGAGCCAATAGCCGGAATCTCTCCGTCTATTTGGGCTATTTTCAGTGAAATTTTTTAATTAAGGGAAAATTCTCCGCTTAATGTTCAAATCTTGTGATACCCTCATCTGGGTGCTTGAGGGTCCGCTCTTATAGGGTGCTTTTCTAACTATACCCTAAAATATATTTGTCTTAAAATAGCCTAATTACTAGATACATTCCCTTATTTTTTGATTAGGTTGATATCCAGCAATCAAAAGAAGAATTGATTGTTTATAGGAGTCTACTACACGTCCTTCCATGTAATAGTTGTACCCTCTATCTAAAATAGTCTTGTTTATATAACTCTTAAAATCATTAATGTGCATATCTGTTCCCTCTTAAAGAATTTTTTTCATCTTCTTTGGTAGATTGATGCATTATTAGGGATATCAGCTACTTAAACAGCACTTTTTATACTTTTTCCCACTGCCACAGGGACATGGTTCATTTCTACCTATAGCAGGCGCAGCTTCTACAGGCTGAAGGTTAACCGTGGAGTCAGAACTGCCCTCACTCTCCTCGACATAGTCTGGAAGTAATGCTAGCTTTTTCGCATATCGTTTTTCATTAAATGGCTCATTATTTTTCATGATATAATACATTTCTTCTATAAGAATACTACCAATCATCTCTTTGGATTCACCCGCCTCGTAACCTAAATTCAATAAACGGTTGAAGGTTTTCTTTGTACATTTAGGATCATTTGCTTTTAATTGATTATCAACTGTATCGAGAATCTGAGATTTCAATCTATAGTTAACCATTACCTTATACTCCTATCATTTGTTAATTTATATGTATCTATCATTATGACACTTCCAGTATTTTTCTAACCCTTTAATTTCATGCATTCTTAAGAATGCTATACTTAACATAGTAACATGTGAAGAAGAGGGATGTATCCTTGGGGAAAAAGAAGAGTGAAAAGAAAAGAGAAAAAAGAAGAATGAAAGACCTAGAATTAGAAGCGTATATAGAATCCGATGAAACCTTCGCCTTCATTGCAGGGTATACCGAAGGCGGCGCTCCTTATGGGATTACACATGAGGAAATGGACGAATATTCTTCATTAAACAACAAGAAAAAAATTCAATCAAACGTTTGATTGAATTTTTTTTACTATTATCCTCTTTCATCTTCTACTATAGAAGCAACATCTCTGTTACATCTGTGCATTTCCCGCACCAAGCATTGCCTAGTAGGCTTTTTCACATCTCATTCGGAATAGAAAGGCACTAATCACCATACCTTGTCTAATTCTGTGAAACTCTGTTTACTGATTTAATGTTACTTTTTTGTTCAATCACATAAACTAATTCCTCGATAATATCGTTTAACCTCATTTGGCTAGTATCTTTACCTAATATAATGGTAGTTTTATTACATAATTTTTTCTCCTGTTCAGTCATTCCTATCCCTCATCTCTAACATGGTCTTACACTCATTATTCCCTCTTTTTTAAATTATATTCATAGTTTCGAAGTTTTTATTGAACAATAAAACGATTTTCTCCATGTTTCGCCTCCCAACCCCTTTAATACAATAAGTAAAACTTATTAAAGAGAGTATGATAGGTAGTCTCTTTTAGGATTAATATTGAAATAACCTATGGAAATCCAATTGACGTCGCCGGTCCTGGTGGAGATAAAGGTCCATTATACGATAGCTTATATCGGAAAGATCCAAAAGGCCACTGAGAGGATCTCGGTGGCCTTTGAACTGTCTATTAGCAATACTTACTCATTTTTTTGCCTATAAAAATAAAAGGATTCTAGGATGTGCCACAATGTTACATGAGTTCCTGAACCTGTAATTAAATGCACTAATATGCACTGTTTCCTGTTTCACCTTGGACAATCGCCACACTAGAACTTGCTCCAATACGTGTCGCACCTGCTTCTACCATTGAATCTACACCCTCTCGGTTACGAACACCACCTGAGGCCTTCACTCCGATTTCCGGACCAACGGTTTCACGCATGAGTTTTATATCCTCAACCGTTGCTCCACCAGTCGAGAAGCCCGTTGATGTTTTCACATAATCAGCTCCTGCTTTTACAGCAAGCTTACAAGCTCGGACCTTTTCCTCTTCACTCAGTAAACTTGTTTCAATAATTACTTTAACTAGTGCTTTCCCATCTGCTGCTTCCACTACTCCACGGATATCCTGTTCAACAGCATGATCATCACCGTCTTTTAATTTACCAATATTGATGACCATATCCACTTCATGAGCACCTTTTTTAATTGCGTCTTTCGTTTCAAAACTTTTTGTCTCTGTAGTCGTTGCCCCTAATGGAAAGCCAATGACTGTACATACTTTTACATCAGAACCCTTTAATAATTCGATTGCCGTTTCTATCCAAGTAGGATTTACACAAACGGAGAAAAATCCATGTATTTTCGCCACTTGACAGAGAACTTCCACCTGATCCTTTGTAGCATCGGCTTTTAATAGTGTATGGTCAATCATGTTTGCAATATTTTTCGTCATTCGTTTCACCTTTCCTTTTGGAACTTATTTGTTTATGTTAAATCCTCTGGAGAAAATGCTCCTGGTATTAGTTCTTTAACCGTCATTTCCTCTACGTCGCCCTTTAAGTTCGTTAAAATCACTGCCATATCTGGATCACATAGCTCTGAAATCACTTGGCGACATGCACCACAGGGTGGAATTGGACGATTGGTATCTGCCACAACAACAAGCAGATCAAATTCCTTGTCTCCTTTTGCATAAGCACTAAAAAGCGCTGTACGCTCAGCACAATTACACATCGAATAGGCTGCATTTTCAATATTACAGCCATGGTATACCTTCCCATCTTTTGTTCGTAGTGCCGCCCCCACCTTAAACTTTGAATACGGAGCATAGGCCTTCTCTCTTGCTTTTTTTGCTTCTTCAAACATGAATGGATGATTCATCCTTCCTCCCCCTTTCTCTTCGAGTTAGTTCTTCAATTATGAGTTTGTAAAAGTTTTAAAAATAAAATCGACTAGTACACCACCGAGGTATACACCGAAAACTCCTAATACACCTGCAAGCACAGGTGGAGCTGGTAATGGTAGACGCAAGAACTTAAAGACAACCCCTATTACAATTCCTGCAAAAATACTTAAAAGTAACTCCTTCATCTTCATTCTCCTTCTTTTCGTAAAAATAAAAGTCTTTACGTTGTAGGATGTCCGACATCTAATGGTAAAAGTCAGGCCACTCATTGGGCCCTGTTTTCTATTGATAAATAATGTCATAGTGTAAAACTTTAAAATCATATATTTATAATTTTGTAGAAAACGCTTACTAATTCTTCTAAAAAAATTTCATTGTCACCTTTATTAACGGGACATTCGTTATCAGACGTCTGACAACTATAAAACAAAAAAATTTGATGAAAAAGTATTTGGTTACTTTTCATCTTTGTATCCCCTTTCATTTTGTTGGATGACTTTTCTCTCACATTATAAAGGTAAGAGGTCTAACAACTCAACACTTTTTTTTGTAAATAATAACCGGTTTGGAAACAAAGACAGCTTAAATACACCTTACCACTAGAAAAAATTCAATCAAACGTTTGATTGAATTAACTCCAAATGCTCTAAATCAAGCTTTCTCATCACCAGTCAAGGATACTTATATACAAAAAGAGAACAAATCATAGTTTGTCCTCTTCTTATACTTCACTTATATGAATAATCCGTGAATCGCCCCAAGCAGTGTGAATATAAGAATATGGCCACTGCCTCCCCCTCTTGAAATAAGCGGAGAAATTTCTCTTATATAGGAAATTGCACGGAAAAAAGCTAAAATAGGCGGAAGGATTCCGACTATTGACTCGAAAAACGTGAAAAAGAGGAATTTTTCTTTGCTTAATCGGAAAATCTCCGCTTATATACCCCGTACCGAGCTCTATTCTTGAGTCTAACCGGAAAACCTCCGCTTATATACCCCGTACCGAGCTCTATTCTTGAGTCTAACCGGAAAACCTCCGCTTATTTCTTACCTATGGCTGGTTTATGTTTCCTCCCCTTTTAAACTCTAAGAAAACTTAACAAACAAGCTATCAATCCTTCTTGAATCAATGCCTCGTTTGTTAATTTTCTTGACGGCAATATCCTGTAATGTGGTTATATCCCAACCAATATAGTTGTAGCTTGCGTTCCTCTAAAAATATTTTATTGACAACCTATTAATGAGCAATTACACTGATGATAGTGATAATCATTATCAACTAAACTTATTATAGGAAGGATACATACAATGATTGCAAAACAAAAATTCTCATTATTCTTAACATTACTACTTGTTACGCTTATGACGGCACTAGTTGGTTGTTCAGCTGAGGAAACAAATTCAACTGAAGAATCTAGTACGGAAACAGCTGGTTCCGAGGAAGCATCAACCGAATATCCAATCGTAATTAAGCATGCACTTGGAGAAACGACCATTGAAGAAAAACCTGAAAGAGTGGTTACCATTGCATGGTCAAATCATGACGTTGCTCTTGCTCTTGGTGTTGTACCTGTAGGTTTCTCAGCTGCAAACTATGGTGTTCAAGATGATAGCGGAATGTTACCTTGGACGGCAGACAAATTAAAAGATCTTGGTGCAGAAACACCAACTATTTTCCAAGATACGGACGGTTTAGATTTCGAAGCCATTGCTGACGCTAGCCCAGATGTGATTCTTGCCGCATACTCAGGTATTACTCAAGAAGAATATGATACATTAAGTGAAATTGCACCCGTTGTTGCCTATCAAACTAGCCCTTGGGTAGCTTCATGGCGTGAGCAAGTGACATTCAATGCAATGGGTATGGGAATGGAAAAAGAAGGCGAACAACTGATTGCTGATACAGAAAAATTAATTGAAGAGAAAGTAAATGAATACCCTGAAATTAAAGGGAAAAAGGCTGCATTCGTAAGTATTAGTGCCGCTGATTTATCTAAGTTCTACATCTACTCACCTGGAGATCCACGTGGTGCATTCCTTTCTGAGTTAGGGATGGAATACCCTGAAAGTATTACAAGTCAAATGACTGATCCAAATAGTTTCTATATAGAAGTAAGTGCAGAAAATGCAGATATGCTTAACGATGCTGAAATTTTAGTATCCTATGGTGATGATAATACACTTGCCGCTCTACAAGCTGATCCAATCCTTGGGAAAGTTCCAGCAATAGAGAGAGGTTCTGTGGTCATTATTGGAGATAACACTCCACTTGCAGCAGCAGGAACGCCAAATCCACTGGCCATTGAATTCTCCATTGATGAGTACTTAACTTTACTCTCAGAAGCAGTTAGCAAAGTTCAATAAAATGAATCATACATCCGTTTTAGAAAATAAGCAGTTACTTTTACCGAAACATTTCATAAAAGTACTTGTACTTTCTATTGTCTTACTCGGTATATGTGTATTGGCTTCTCTTGCTTTTGGATCTCGTATAGTTGGATGGAATGAGCTTATAGATGGCTTATTCCATCCTGAAGTACAGAGTCATGGGGCCAATGTTGTCCGCCAAAGAATAGCTAGAACCGTATTTAGTATTATGTGTGGGGCTGCATTGGGTGTTTCTGGCGCTCTCATGCAATCAGTCACTCGTAATCCTATTGCAGACCCTAGTATATTAGGAGTTAACACAGGTGCAGCACTATTCGTTGTTTGTGGAATTTCCTTTTTTAATATTGGTACTGCTGGTCAATACATTTGGCTTGCCTTAGCAGGAGCAATCATAACTGCCATTTTTGTATTCGGAATTGGTTCGATGGGGAGTGGCGGTGCCACGCCCCTTAAACTAGTTTTAGCGGGCGCTGCTACAAGTGCGGCGTTGTCATCTCTTGTCATGGCCATTATGATTCCCCGCTCAAACGTGATGGATCAATTTAGATTTTGGCAGGTTGGTAGTGTTGGAGCAGGAAATTGGAACTCTATCTCTCTTTTTATTCCTTTTCTTATTATCGGAATACTCATAGCCCTGTTCTCTGCTCCAGCACTCAATGCAATAGCATTAGGTGATGAAGTAGCTACAGGATTAGGGGTACGTACTGGAACACTTAGACTGGTTGCTGCTTTTGGAGGCGTGCTACTATGTGGTGTAGCAACCGCACTAGCAGGTCCTATTGGTTTTATCGGTTTAATTGCCACACATGTGATTCGACTCCTCATCGGTCCTGATCTACGATACATTATTCCGATGTCAGCGTTATCAGGTGCCATTATATTAACCATCTCCGATGTATGTGGTCGAATTCTAGGAAGTCCTGGTGAGCTTGAAGTGGGTGTCGTGACCGCATTTATTGGGGCTCCTATATTAATCTTAATAACTATGAAAGCGAAAATGCGTGCCTTATGATGAATGAAACGATCAACCTTATTATGGTAGGTAGAACGAAGAGACGTCGTCGTTTTTTCCTCGTCACATCCATACTTGCAATCATTGCCTTTGCCCTTTGCTGCACGATGCTGATGCTAGGAAATACGATTTACCCTGTTTCCGATGTGATCAGTGTTTTACTAGGTGAAAAAGTAAAAGGTGCCTCCTTTTCAGTGGGAACCATACGCTTTCCAAGAATGGTAGCAGGTGTTTTTGCCGGATTTGCTTTTGGTGTAGCTGGAACGGTATTTCAAACGATGCTTCGTAATCCCCTTGCCAATCCAAATGTTATCGGAATCACAGCTGGTTCAAGCGCTGCTGCGGTTTTTTGTATTATCGTTCTTCAGGCAAGTACTACCTTTGTTTCCATTGCTTCTATTATTGGTGGACTTGCAACAGTAATTGTTATTTTTCTATTATCAAAAGGTACTTCTTTTTCCATTGGCAGATTAATATTAATAGGCATTGGCATTCAAGCCATGCTAAATGCCATCATCTCTTACTTATTAATGATTGGCCAGCAACATGATATTCCTACTGCCATGAGGTGGTTAAGCGGTAGTCTAAACGGGGCTAAAATGGAGACTCTTTATCCTCTTATGATAACGGTTCTTATCTTCGCCCCCATTATTATCTTGCTTGGTAAACGATTAGATATGTTAGAGCTTGGAGAACAAGCAGCAACTTCACTTGGGGTTGATACGAATCAGACACGGCTTATTCTTGTGATCAGTTCCGTACTTATTATTGCGTTAGCTACCGCTACAACAGGACCCATTGCCTTTGTTGCCTTCCTATCCGGACCTATCGCAAAAAGACTCGTTGGTGTTGGATTTTCAACCATTATTCCAGCAGGTCTTGTTGGCATCATTTTAGTTTTAGCATCAGATCTTATCGGACAATTCGCATTCGTTGCTAGATACCCTGTAGGTGTCATCACGGGCATACTGGGAGCGCCATACTTGATCTACTTGCTAATCCGAATGAATCGAAAGGGAGATTTATAATGAAACCTATACATGCTTTTCAAGCTGAAGGAATCACTGCTGGATACGAGAATAAAACCATTTTACATGATGTAAGTATTTCCATACCTAGTAACAAAATAAGTATTATTATTGGCGCCAATGGTTGTGGTAAATCTACATTACTTAAGACAATGGCTAGGCTTATTAAACCGATCTCTGGGCAAGTGACCCTGGGAGGAAAATCCATTCAAAAAATACCACCCAAACAGCTGGCCCGTGTATTAGGCCTTTTACCACAATCACCGATTGTACCTGAGGGAATTACCGTTGCAGATTTAGTTGGACGAGGAAGATTTCCACACCAAACCTTCCTAAAAGGCTGGTCAAAAAAGGACTATGAAGCCGTTGGTGAGGCAATGGAAACCATGAAAATCACTGAATTCGCCGATCGACATATTGATGAGCTTTCAGGTGGTCAAAGACAGCGCGTGTGGATCGCCATGGCTCTAGCACAACAAACAGACATCCTGTTTCTTGATGAACCCACCACTTTTTTAGATATCACCTATCAAGTTGAAATTCTCGACCTGCTAACTGACCTTAACCGAAAATACGGAACAACGATTGTCATGGTTCTTCATGATATCAACCTGTCCGCACGTTATGCAGACCATATTTTCGCCCTACATAACGGAAAGCTAGTCGCTGAGGGACAGCCATCAGAGGTTATTACAAGCACATTAATTGAAAATATTTTTGGTCTTCATTGTACGGTCATAGATGATCCTATTTCCGGTTCTCCTTCTGTGGTACCGATTGGGCGGCATCATGTGAAAAGGGAAGTTGCTATTAGTTAACCTGAGGTTGCGCACGGACTGTGCGTAACCATTTTTGTTGTTATGAGTTAGTGGTTAGGGCGGTTTACCGCAATGAGGAACTCAACCCAGCAAAAGTAGAATAAGCGGAGACTTTCCGGTTAAATACAGAATGAAGCTCGTTTCGGGGCATATAAGGGGAGATTTTCCGGTTATGCAAAGCAAAACACCAAATTTCCACCTTTTTTGACTCAATAGGCGGAATATCTCCGTCTATTAGGACTGTTTTTTAGTTTATTTTTTACTTAAGCGGAATTTATCCGTCTATTTAACAAATAGGCGCTTAACCCGATTTCCCACCGATAAAAGCACCCACCATTTTATAAAAAAATGAAATGTTCTCTCTCTTTACAAAAAAGCTTGCCGACTACTAGTCAACTCTTTGACTTAATCAGCAAGCTTTTTAATTCATTAAAAATATACTAATGCCACTTTTTCTTTTGCTTCTAAGTTTTCAATCATTGAATACCAAGTCTCTGGTTTATTTGATAAGACGGTATAATAGCGTTTCAAAAATTTCACTATTAAGTCTGTTTGCAGTTCATTCATTTCTCCATCCATTGGGAGGAAACATAGGTCTAGACCTGTGACAGCTTCTCCATCATTGTTCCAGGACGGGTGAACATATGGAAAATCCAGACGTTTGTATCCAAGGTGTGCCAGCACTTCACGACGAACATAAGGATCCATCGGCTTAACACCGCCAAATTCATAATGCTCTACACGATATGGATCATAGATTTCAGCAAACATCCCCCTCAGTTTCTTCCCATTCGCTGCTGCTAATTCATTCAGGTCTTCTAGTCTTTTACTCGCTAAATATGGACCGATTCCCATGCCAGCTTGGCCAATAATTGTAAAATCCGTCATTGCTACATTAAAATCTTCATAATACCGGTACTCAGTTGCGCCCACTACCTTACCTTCATGAACAGCGACAAAGACACGGATACCTGGATCTTCTAACGGTTCTTTCCAAAGATTAAATTCTAGTACTTCTTCTGGGGGGAACACATCTTGCATTAATTGATGCATTTGTTTAAATAACGGATCGTTGATATTGGTAATTCTACTATATTCCATTGGATCATCTCCTTTTCATTATTTTGAATAGGAAAACGGATTTTTCCATTCCATTAGCGTGCCATAATTATTCGATTCTTCATCCTCTAAATAATTTGCTACTACTTTTACTGGTGTACGGCCGCAACGGAGGAGAAAAGTGATAACTGGATCCTTCAGCTCCCCTTTGACCACAGCATCTATATATTGTTCAGGTGACTTTTCATTCGCATGTTTGTGATAACCTGGCATCCTACCCCCACCAAGCAGTCTTTCCAACCCCAAATGTACAACAACATCATACATGGAAAACATCAGCCACTTGCCTAACCCCAATTTACGAAAAGCAGGACGGACACCTATATCGACAACGTATAGAGTATTTCCATTTGGTTTGTGGTTACGTATATAGCCATTGTCGGTTATCGCTTCCCAGGAATGTTCAGGATGTTGAGGATCAAAGTCAACGAGTAATCCCGTCATAGACCCAGCGATTTCACCATTCACCTCAATACATAGAGCGCCTTGCGGAAAAAGGGTTACATGGTTATTTAGTTGCACATCGTTCCACCATAATTCAGATGGAAATGGAGGAGGAAAACTTTCCTGTTGAATACGAATTAAATCAGGAAAGTCCTTTTCTTCATAATTTCGGATGACAACTGGAACAGGTTTGTCTTGGTCGAAAACGAAAAATTCTTTTCGATACATGATGATCCCCCATTTCTATTTGTTCAAACTTCTATTTTGTTCCCATAATCATTTAACCTTATTATTAGCTAGATAAATAAATTGAACAAGTACGCACTTTTTTATTACATAGTGTAAAGAACTATACTATAAAATTTATATAGTTCCCCTACCTTATTTTATTAGTATAAAATAATCTTTTCTTTTTCATAATAAAAGGAAGAATTACCATTACCATTACACTTTTTCTACAGTGAACAAATGGCAACTTATATCAGTGAGGGATGTTTATGTTTTGGAAAAAGGGTAAAAGCATTGCTAATGATAGCAGTGACACACAACAACCTGTGCAAAGAAAGATATCACTAGACTCTCTAAAACAGGTTTTAAACAATATGGACGATGTAGAGATAATCGAACGCACTACACTTAACGATCAAAAAATTGTCTTTATCTATTTAAGAACCTTAATTGACCAGGAACGTTTGAATGAATCGATAATAGAACCTGTTATCCAATGTCCACATGCCATGATTTACGAAAGCATAGCCACACCTAAAGTAATGAAGGTCCAATGGCTTGAAGAGGCACAGAAATTACTCCTCACCGGTGCTGTGCTTCTGAATGATTGTATCCAAGAACAATGGTTGGTCATTCCTCTTCCTAACGAATTAAGTAGGGGGATTGAAACCTCTGATACAGAAACCATTTTATACGGTGCAAAAGATAGTTTCACTGAACAATTAGAACCAAATATCACCCTCATACGCAGAAGACTACCTATTACTGAATTAAAAACAGAGAAATATAAAGTAGGTTCATTAAGTGAAACAACGGTTGTCCTAATGTACATTGACGGGTTAACCAATCCTGAATATATCTCAATAGCAAGACAGAAAATCTCTGAAATTAACTTTGATTTATTTTTCGACTCATCCCAGGTAGCAGCATTTATGGAGGAACATCATCACAGTATTTTTCCACAATTCCAACAAACTGACCGCCCAGATGTTTGTGCTTATTCCTTAGGGCTCGGTAAATTAACGATCATGGTAGAGAACACACCGTTTGTATTAATTGCACCAATCACCTTTTTTCACCTTTTCCAATCACCTGAGGATTATATTAATCGTTGGCCAGTTGCAAGTTTTTTAAGAGTTATTCGATATTTAAGTTTTTTTCTGTCTGTCACACTGATACCATTTTATGTTGCACTAACAACCCACCATTATCAAATGATTCCCTTACAAATACTAATTGTTTTAGAGGAATCTAGAAGTAAACTACCTTTTACACCATTTTGGGAAGCAATACTGATGTTAACTATTCTTGAAATTATAAAAGAAGCGAGTTTACGGATGCCGACCAAATCAAGTCAAACCTTAGGGATGATTGGTGGTATAGTTATCGGTCAAGCAGCGGTTGAAGCGGGTTTTGCGAGCAAAGTATTAATTGTATTAGTTTGTATTTCAACCATCTCCTCATTTTTAGTACCAAACTATTTGATGACGAAGGCAAATACACTCATTCAATTTGGTTTCCTAGTCCTTTCATCCATTTTTGGTGTTTTTGGCATTACCATGGGAGCTGTTGCCATTTTGGCACATCTAAATGGTCTTACTTCCTTAAAACAACCCTATTTTTCACCAATCGCTCCATTTTACTGGAAGGACTGGATCGATCTCTTTATTAGAGGGCCTTTAATAAGCATGAAATCCCGTCCGGATCACTTACACCCTTTACAGAAATGGAGATACAAACGAAGGATGTGATTCATAGTTGACCACATTTTCCTTATTTGATAAACCATCTAAATTTGACGGAATCTATGCCTTTTTCATCGTCAACCGTTTCCAAATGCTTTACCTAGTTTTTTTAATGCCTACCTACTTATTACACCCGTTTATGATTTGGGGCATTGTTGCAATGGCAATCTTTTCCCAACTCAATATATGGCTGTTATGTAAATGGATAGAATCCAATTATGCTAAAAAGGGATATCAAGGTTTTGTAGAACTTTTTGGTGTTCGAATGGTAAGGCTTTTGACTTTTATAGGCCTTATATTGATACTAATAAAAATAACGGTGATCACACTCGGATACTTAGAAGCCATTCATGATTTTATTTTCCCATCCATGAATTCAAATTGGATTATTTTTTTCATTCTTCTTACCAGCTCCTATGTCGCTTCACTAGGAATGAAGAATACCATACGGTTTGTGGTAATTGTTTTTTTATGTGTTTTTGGGAAGATTTTTTTATATTATCCCTTTTTTATTCCACCAATCGCTGCATTACATGATTTGTATCCCTTGGTACCAACAAGTTGGACAACTGCTTCATGGAAAGGATTGTTACTCATTTGGGCATCATTTTCAGGACCAGAGTATTTAATCTGTTTAATTCCTTGGATCAAACCACAACAAAAAATGCGTAAATATTTATCCTATGCGAATGCTCTTTCTACTTTAGAGTATTTGCTATTGTTTATTGCGAGTTTATTCTTTTTCGGTTCAAATTATTTAAGTAAAACTAAATACCCTATTATTCATATGATTCGATACTTACAATCTCCCCTGTTTGAACGGCCGGATATTATCCTGATTTCACTACATATGTTTGTATTGGTGTTTGCTATCTCCATTTTTTTGTTATGTATATATGGGGCTATAAGAATCATCCTAAAAAAAACAAGTACCCAACCTTCACGTATGGGTTTTGCTGTCACTTGTATTATGTTATTTCTCTGCGTTGTAATTGTGAATAATTGGGTTTGGTCCATTGAAACGCAACAGAATATTCTCCTGAATATTCAAATTTGGTTAGGTGGAATAACTTACTTTATCGTCCCAACATTCTTGCTCCTATTGACAAAGCTAAAAGGGCGTGTTAGTGCATGAGACGAAAGAAAATGCTTTTCGGCTGGGGAATCTTTGTTTCATTAGTCCTGATTCCAGGATGTGCCCCATTTGTTGAGAACAACACAATTGAAGATATTGCCCCTGTCACTTTTTGGTCAATTAGGAAAGGCGAAGAAGGAAAAATAAAAATGAGTACATTAGTCCCTCCATTAGTAAATGAGCCAAAAAGCTTATTAACACTAGAAGTTGATCTCCTTAAACAGGGAGGAAAAGACTTTAATTTAAGATATTATCGTGAATTGAAGGTTGGACAACTCCGTTATTTTTTAATTCATGAGGAATTAGCGAAACAAGGGATTATTCAGTTGATTAACACGCTATTGACAGACTATGATGTTTCGCAACGAATGTATTTAGTAATCGTTAAAGGAAATTTTGACGAATATATTAGCAGACAAGCAAAGAAGCAAGAAAACCTTGATTATTACCTGTATCGGATGCTAAGACACTATGAGAGGAAAAACCAAGGTGAAATGACCATTGTCAATTTGCATGAATATAAAAATAAGCTGTTTTCACCATATTCAGATCCCGTTCTTCCTGTTTTCAAAGTAGCGAATGATAACTTTACTTACGAGGGGACTGCTTTTTTTAGCAATGATAAATTAGTAGAAACGGTCACAAATACCGAAGATCAATTATTTCAACTTCTTGACAACGATCACTATTTGAAATTCTTCCCAATATCCAATTTAGATGTCGTTATTGGACATCTACGCTCAAGAGTAAATGTGGATTTAGATAAAACTCTTTCCCAAGTTACAATAAACGTGAAACTAAATGGATTAATTGAGGAATATCAAGGTGATAAAAATTTATACAACGGAAATGAACTGATGGAGCTTCATAAGGAAATCGAAACGGAATTAGAAATGAAAACAACGGACCTCATAAAAAAAATGCAAGAGCTGAAGGTGGATCCTCTTCAAATCGGTACACACACCCTTAGCCCCTTTACCAAACCCATCAGCGAAAAAGTTTGGTTAGCCGCTTGGGAAAAAGCGGAAATAAAAGTTAATTATCAGCTTTATTTTGAAGCATTACAAAACACTGAAAATAATTATTAAATTATCATGAAATGAGGTTGATCCCCTTGGGCGGAGTCAACCTTAGATTCAACAGTTAAAATTCACCTAATCGACTCTTGTCTTACTAAAGGATTCAATCCAGCCGTTTCCATATAATCTTTCCCCCAGTTATACATAGCATCGAGAATCGGCATCAAGGTTCTTCCTTGTTCAGTAAGGGAGTATTCTACTTTTGGAGGAACAACGGGATAGACTTCGCGTTTTACAATCAAGTCTTCTTCTAGTTCTCGCAATTGATTAACTAGCATTCTCTGCGTGATCCCTGGCATAAGAGCTTTCAGTTCACCAAATCGCTTCGTTCCCTCTTTTCCTAAATGCCATAGTATAAGCATCTTCCATTTACCACCGATAACGGAAAGAGTTAATTCTTTTTCACAATTAAACATCTTATCCTGCATTCGTGACATTTCACTTCACCTCCATATTTATTATAACCCATAGTATACTTTTTTCACTATATGAAATAAAAGTATGTACTTGTAATATTTTTCCGTACATAATATATTAACAAGGAATATATAAATTCTATTCTGCTGTTCAAGAAAGGAGTTAAAGAATGATGGAACAATTTAAAGCATTGATGGTAGATAAAAAGGAAAACGATTTTTCTGTTCAAGTCAAAAATATTTCCTTAAATGAGTTACCTCAAGGTGATGTTTTAATCAAGGTTTCTTATTCTGCGATTAACTATAAAGACGGTTTAGCTAGTATTCCGAATGGAAAAATTGTCACAACCTATCCCTTTATTCCAGGTATTGATTTAGCAGGTGTAGTCGTATCGTCTCAAGATCCACGCTTCCGCGAAGGAGATGAGGTCATAGCAACAAGCTATGAAATAGGGGTATCCCATTATGGTGGTTATAGTGAATATGCCCGCATTCCTGGTGATTGGATTGTCCCTTTACCTGAAAATTTAACGTTGAAGGAATCAATGATTTTAGGGACAGCAGGTATTACTGCAGCCCTTTCTATTCAAAGGTTAGAAGATAACGGTTTATCGCCAGAAAAGGGTAAAGTCCTTGTCACTGGAGCTACTGGTGGGGTAGGAAGTTTAGCTGTTTCCATGCTTTCAAAAAGAGGATACGAAGTTGTCGCTAGTACGGGTAAAATGTATGAGAATAGCTTTCTACATAAACTTGGTGCAAAAGAGATTATCTCTCGAGAAGATGTCTTTAACGGGAAAATTAAACCCCTTGATAAACAAATGTGGGCCGCAGCGGTTGATCCAGTAGGGGGAGAGCCCCTTGCATCCATCTTAAGTAAAATCCAATACAATGGTTCTGTTGCGGTGAGTGGCTTAACTGGTGGAGGAAACGTTCCAACCACTGTATTTCCCTTTATTTTACGTGGCATAAACCTTCTCGGAATCGATTCTGTTTATTGTCCAATGCATGTTAGACAAGACCTTTGGAATCGAATGGCAACCGATTTAAAACCTTCTACTCTTTCTGAAACTGTGAATAAAGAAATTACACTAGAAGAATTACCTGAAACCTTACCTACTATTTTAAAAGGACAAGCAAGAGGTAGAATCATAGTAAAGATTTAATAAAACAATAGAGAGGGACCCAAAGTCTCTCTCTAAAGGAAATTTCTTAACATGTATTTTGACACCAATCATAACTTAGTCCTCTCTTTTTCATTAAGCATACTTATCTTGATCTAATTCTTTGCCAAACTTTCGTGATCAGTGGCAGAGGGAGGTTGTTCCATCCATCCCTTTTCTATTAATAGATTTATACCATCTTCAGCAAGTAAGGCAATTTCGGTATTCATTCGTGCGTAATCTGCCGTTAAGTCTCTTCTTTGTCCCATTGATAATGCCTCACTATAATAAGCAATTGCTGCAGAAAGCAGTGTCGCTATATGAAATAGCATAAGTTTATCTGAAAAGGGTGGAACGGTTGAATCTGTTACTTCTGTTTCAAATAACTTTGGAACATGAAGATTCTCCTCTTTTAACATTGAACTTAGAATATCAAAGTGTTTAACACAAAGCTTACGAGCACGTTCCATATAATCTCGTACCTCTTTAGATTGACAAACTTGACTGAATCCTAACTCCAATACCATTTTCACCATTGTTTTCTGCATATTAAGATGCACACCACTGATTTCAATTGCGTTAATAGGTCTACGTTTCCCGAACCAACCAGTTAAATAATTTTGTTTCCTAACAAAATCAATCTTTTGTTGATTGTTTAAAGTAGGAGGTTTGTTAACAATTCCCTTATTTAAGGAAACACTAGTTACCCTATCATATAGTTCCAATGTTTGGGAAGTACATTCAATAAAGTATTTTCTGACATCCTCTCGTAAACAGACACTAGTGGCACCAGCATATCTCGTCAATCCGTGAATGGTCATAATATGTAAATAAACAATCTTAAATGTATCAGTAAATAAACTAGGAGCGTCTACTGTGACATCTTCGTCTGTAAAGCCTATTGGAATTGGAAGATTTTCTAAGGATAAGAATTGCTTCGTTTTTTCTAAATGAGTTTCTGATAATTCTAAGGCAAATTTCAGTAAATCGCGAATATCTTCATCCTTTACATCATGTAACATATAGCGAAGAATACATCGTGACAAACTGTCATTAATATATTGTGACCAAATAACAGCATTTTCTGATGCATTAATTTTAGTATGGTGATTAACTTGTTCCATTTTATCGTCCCTCCTAGCTATTACAGATTAGGATAACCATTTACATTAATTTTAATTGTTAAAAGTTCCTGGCAAGATAAATATATTATCGTTTTCAGAATTAGAAGAAGAAGTTAAATAGGGAATTCATACCGTTTAGAATCCCTATTTAACTTATCTAAAAAACATTCTTCAAAAAAATTCCCTATCATTATTAAAGGTTATTTCGGAAACTAGTCTTTCACTTCAACATTTTTCAATAGATCTAGATAAGTCTCTATACCATATTGGGTATTTATCATTTTTGCATCCAATACATTCATGAACTTCACATCCTTTTCTACATAATATTCATTGTTTTCATTACCTTTTCACAAATAATGAGCTATTTTTCTTCACCGTTTTTATTGACCCATATCTATTAAATGTGAAAGATGTATTTCTGTTATTTTTTTTCAACAACATGTCCACCAAATTCATTTCTTAATGCAGCTACCACTTTACCTGTAAAAGTATCGCTGTCTAATGAACGGTAACGCATCAAAAGAGACATTGCGATAACAGGAGTGGCTGCTTGTAAATCTAAAGCTGTTTCAACTGTCCATTTCCCTTCACCAGAAGAGTGCATAATCCCTTTAATTTCATCTAGCTTTGCATCTTTTGAAAAAGCACGTTCAGTCAACTCCATGAGCCATGAACGAATAACTGAACCATTATTCCACACTCTAGCCACTTTTTCGTAGTCAAAATCGAACTCGCTTTTTTCTAATACCTCGAATCCTTCACCAATCGCTGCCATCATACCGTATTCAATTCCATTGTGAACCATTTTTAAGAAATGACCACTCCCTGCTTTACCAGCATAGATAAATCCGTTTTCGACAGCTGTATCCTTGAAAATAGGTTCCACGATGCTCCAGGCTTCAGGGTCTCCACCAACCATATAACATGCTCCATTACGAGCACCTTCCATTCCACCAGAAGTACCGACATCCATAAAGTGAATTCCTACTTCCTTTAGCTGATTATATCGGCGAATGGATTCCTTATAGTGAGAATTTCCAGCTTCAATAACGATATCTCCAGTGCCTAATAATGGTGTTATTACATCAATTACTGAATCTACCACAGCATGCGGAACCATAATCCATACAACTCTTGGTTTTTCTAATGATTCAACAAGTTCTTTTAAATCAGATGTACCTTGAGCACCGTATTTCTTTATTTCTTCAACTGCACTTCCATTTACATCGAAAGCTACTACTTCGTGCTTGTTATCAATTAAATTTTGACCTAAGTTTAATCCCATTTTTCCTAAACCAATTAATCCAACTTTCATGTTCATTTCCTCCTTAATAATCTAAAAAATTCTTCATCTTTTATTACTACCACCATTTATATCCTTCCTCTGCCAATAATTGATGGGAAGCATCTGGTCCCATTGACCCGGATGGATATAATTGAAGGGGAATTGTATTTTCCTCAAATGCCTCTAAGATAGGCTGTACCCATTTCCAAGACAACTCCACTTCTTTCCAATGTGCAAAGAAAGTTGAGTCGCCACGCATTGCATCATATATTAAAAGCTCATACGCTTCAGGAACATCTGCTTGCTTAGCTGAAAAACCAACATTGACTGGTTCGATTTTTCCATTGTTTAATGGGTTTTTACTATTTAATTGTAATGAAACACTTTCGTTTGGATTGATTTCAATCACTAAAAGATTTGGCGCAGTTTCTACTTCTTGAGTCCTATACAAATCCTTTAAAGTATTTTTGAATTCAATCACAATTCGGGTCGATTTCTCTTTCATTCTTTTTCCTGTACGGATATAGAAAGGAACCCCTCTCCAAAAATCATCATCCACATATAGACGGGTAGCCACAAATGTGTCATTTAAAGAAGAAGGAGCAACTTCAGGTTCTCCTGTATACCCAACAACTGGTTTACCTTGGATTTCACCAGGACCATATTGACCTCGAACCACATGATTCACCACATCCTCTTTCTTTAATGGACGAAGTGATTCTATTACTTTTCTCTTTTCATTGCGGATCTCTTCTGCACTAATTTGTTTTGGCAGCTGCATGGCTGTCATCATCAACATTTGCAGCATATGATTTTGAAACATGTCACGAATAGCCCCAGCTTGATCATAATAACCAGCTCTATCTTCAACCCCAACTGTTTCGCTTGCAGTAATTTGCACATTTGCAATGTATTGGTTGTTCCATAATGCTTGAAGCACTGGATTTGCAAATCCTAACGCTTCCAGGTTTTGTACCATCGGCTTTCCAAGATAGTGGTCGATGCGAAAAATTTCTTCTTCATCAAAAGCTTTACTTAGTTTATCGTTTAATTCTTGAGCTGATTTTAAGTCATGTCCAAACGGTTTTTCGATAATTAGACGTTTCCAACCTTTAGTAGAACCTAGACCACTCTCTTTAATGTTGAAAGCAATCACATTAAAAAACTCTGGAGCAACAGATAGGTAGAACATACGATTTTCTGGAATATTCAATTCTTCTTCACGTTGTTTAACGAGTTCAAGTAATCCTTTATATCCTTCAGCCTTGGTTGCATCTACATGGCTATACCGAAAGGCACGGATAAACACTTCAAGGTTTGAATCATCATTTAGTGATCGTCTAGAAAATGTTTTTAAGGAATCTTCCACATGGTTTTGGAAATCTGTATCTGATAAATCTCCTCTGCCCACCCCAATAATTGAGATGGGCAGAGGTAATTTTTGATCCAAAAATAAATTATATAGAGCCGGGAAGATTTTTCTTTTTGCTAAGTCCCCTGTCGCCCCAAATAAGACAAATGTCATTGCCTCCATTTTACATACCTCCTAAATTAAAAATTTCACTTATGCCTTTCAATGTATTAAACGGAATGCGGAAGATCAGATGACTGATCAATTACCACAGTATTTCGTGAATCCAATGTTGCAACAGATGTAAGTATAATACCTACATTTATCAAATGTAAGTACGCACTTTTTATTTAAATAGTGATAAAAAAAGAATATACTAACAAAAAGTATACTAAGGGAATTAGACTCATCTATTTTTGTGGAAAATAAATAAAAAAGCCAGGGTAAGCATCCTCTCCCTGGCCACAAAAATATATGTGATATAAATATGCGGTTTGTCTCATAGTATACTTTTTAACACTATGTAAAATAAAAGTGCGTACTTTCAATGTTAAATCATACGTTGTATACTTGCATTGTTCAGTGAGAGGACATGATATTCCTTATTGCTGGCAGGTACAGATAATGCACTATAAGGATAATATTACTGTAGAAGTATTTTTACCCTTTGGAGATATTATCACTGTACAACAATAAAAAAATTATAGGAGTGAATATAGATGGAATTACAATTAGCATTAGATTTAGTAAATATTCCAGAAGCAATTGAGCTGGTAAAAGAAGTAGAGGAACATATTGATATCGTTGAAATCGGTACACCGGTTGTAATCAATGAAGGTCTTCATGCTGTAAAAGCAGTTAAAGAAGCATTCCCTAACTTAAAGGTATTAGCAGACCTAAAAATTATGGATGCCGCTGGTTATGAAGTAATGAAAGCTGCTGAAGCAGGTGCAGATATCGTTACCATTCTTGGAACTGCTGAAGATATGTCAATCAAAGGTGCTGTTGAAGAAGCCAAAAAACAAGGTAAAAAAATCCTTGTTGATATGATTGCTGTAAAAGATCTTGCAGGACGCGCAAAAGAAGTGGACGCTATGGGCGTTGATTATATTTGTGTGCACACTGGCTACGATCTTCAAGCTGTTGGAAAGAACTCATTTGAAGATTTACAAACCATCAAAAGTGTTGTAAAAAATGCTAAAACTGCAATCGCAGGTGGTATTAAATTAGACACACTTCCAGAAGTCATCAAAGTACAACCAGACCTTGTCATTGTAGGTGGCGGGATTACTGGACAAGCTGATAAAAAAGCTGCTGCTGCCAAAATGCAACAAATGATTAATCAAGGGTAATTCAGATCATGAATACAACTCAATACCTAGCTGAAATCATAAAAGAGTTAAATCGGTCCGTAGATTTAATTTCGAATGATGAAGCTGAAAAATTAGTTAATGGGATTCTTGAATCAAAAAAAATCTTTGTTGCAGGCGCAGGTAGATCTGGATTTATGGCCAAATCATTCGCCATGCGAATGATGCACATGGGGATAGATGCCTATGTGATTGGTGAAACAGTAACCCCTAACTATGAAAAAGATGACATCTTAATCATTGGATCTGGTTCAGGAGAAACGAAAGGTTTAGTTTCCATGGCTGAGAAGGCAAAAAGTATCGGTGGGACGATTGCAGCTGTAACCATTTTCCCTGAGTCGACTATTGGACAATTAGCTGATATCACAATTAAGTTGCCTGGCTCGCCTAAAGATCAGTCGGAGAGTGATTTTAAGACGATTCAACCAATGGGCTCATTATATGAGCAAACACTTTTACTATTTTACGACGCTGTGATTCTTCGCTTCATGGAGAAAAAAGGTTTGGATACCAATAAAATGTATGGTAGACACGCCAACTTAGAATAAATTTATTCCTCGAGTTCAAAATAGGAAAGACCGCAAGCTGTTTCCATGCAAGATTGCGGTCTTTCTGTTAAAATGAACTACTTCAATTTGTAATTAAATTTAGGAGTGATAAAATGATTTCTTTAAAAGGAAAAACTGCAATAATTACTGGCGCAGGAAGAGGTATTGGACGTGCTACTGCTATCGCCTTAGCAAAAGAAGGCGTTCATTTAGGCCTAATCGGCTTAAATATGTCTAATCTAGAAAAGGTAGCGGCTGAACTAGCACAATATGAAGTAACGGTATCTGCAGCAACAGCAGATGTGACCGATCTTGAATCCGTTACTCATGCTGTTGAACATATTAAATCAGACTTAGGTCCAATTGATATCCTAATCAACAATGCAGGTGTTGCTAAATTTGGTGGATTCCTTGATTTAACACCGGAAGAATGGGAAAAAATCATCCAAGTCAATTTAATGGGTGTGTATAATGTAACACGAGCAGTATTACCAGGAATGATCGAAAGAAAATCAGGAGATATCATCAATATCTCTTCATCTGCTGGCCAAAAAGGTGCTCCTGTTACAAGTGCTTACAGTGCTTCTAAATTCGCTGTATTAGGACTAACAGAATCACTTATGCTAGAAGTAAGAAAACATAATGTCCGTGTTACTGCTTTAACGCCAAGTACGGTCGTTACAGATTTAGCCATTGATACAAATCTTGTTAAAGGCAATGAAGAAAATGTGATGCACCCAGAAGACCTTGCAGAATTAGTCGTGGCTAGTTTAAAATTTAATCCAAGAGTATTCGTTAAAACAGCTGGATTATGGTCAACTAATCCATCATAAAAAGAAGCAGATCCAGTTGGGTCTGTTTCTTTTTAGTAGAAAAAGTGCCACTAAGGGCAACTTTTCTACTTTGGTCTTATGCATTATTTTTTATTCAATAAGTGGTTCTGCTATTCGAACCATCTATCAAGAAAAAAGACTCCACTCCCAAAACTTGCAACCTTGTGCAGTTATTTGGTTCACCTTTTTGGAGTTTTATATTTATAATAATGGAAAATTATATTTCTGTGGTTAGCTACACATCCTTTTTAACAATCCCCACTATCTTACTTGAAGGGATGGTGGGGTCATGTTGAACTACCAAGGCCTTAGAAAACCGCTTTAGGTAATGTTCTTCATGAGATTTCGGTGTAAGAATAATTAGCTTCCTTCTTAATTCTTGAACATATAAATCAAACACCTTTAATTTCCTATTTTCGTCCAGGGCACTATCGAATTCATCTAGTACAATGAACCCGGGTTTAAAGGATAGGTTTTGTAAGAGAGCTAAGGCAAATAACAATGAACTGAGCGACTCTTCTCCCCCAGATACACCTTTACCAACCTTTCCTCCGCGAGCCTTTGTACTAACATCTTCTAAAGTTCCTCGGTGACCTTCTTTTCTAGCCTTTATGAACAACTTAAAATTTGTCCTACCTTTTTTATCCTCGGAGGAGAGCCAATCTACTTCGCCTTCAAATTGAAAATGACCCATATAAGTCTGAAATCTTCTACGGATTTCCGTGACTCTCATATTAATAGTCGTTTCTAGCTTATCCTTCAGTTGCTCTGCTCGTTCTCTATCTTGCTCTAGTAAGATATTTGTACGTTTGTATTCATTGTCTAGTCTTTCAAATTCTTGTTTGACGGCTTCATAGTTTTCAGGTGCGGCTGGATCAATATCAGGTTCCCTTCTTGCGGAATCAAACATAATCTTTCCGTTTTCACGATCATTCTTTAAGCTTGATATGGAGAGTGCTTGACTAAGAAGTGGTCTGCTAACAATATCTGAATATATATTTGGAACTATTTTTTGGATCTCTGTTATTTCATTTATATAGCCCACAAGCTGGTGAGCGTTGGTATCCTTCTCTTCCTTTTTACTATTCTGTTGATTAACCACCCTATTGAACTCCCTGTTGGAAAGTTCAATATCATCAGCAAGTTGGACTATCTTCCGCTGAAGTTTCTTTATATTTCCTTCTGTATTTTCGAGGTTACTTTCTAGTCCCTCTAGTATCATCTTCTGCTGTTCGTAATCATCCTTCAGAGAAGTCAATTTAGTTTTTAAAGTGAGTAAATAATCATACTTTCCTTTCATCTTCCCGAGTTCTTCGTAAAAAGCCTCTTCCTCTCTTAAGACCTTCTTTTTATCTTCTAGTTGAATCAGCAGAACTCTGAGATCTGTCTTTTCTTTATCAATTTTCTCTAACAATATTCGAATCTCTGCTAATCTTCTTTTCTCGTCTTCTAATCGTTTAATACGACTTTTCCTCTCATAATCGGTTGCCATAAACGCTTCTGCTTCTCTGACAAGCTGTATAATACGATTCAATTCTTGTGACCGATTAGTATAACTGTTAATAGATTCCTCCAATTCTAGCTTTCTGGATTCCTTCACATTAAGTAAGTTTTCTACTTCTAGTTTTCTAGTTGCTAAAGCCTTATTACTTAATATATAGCGTCCTTTTTCCTGAGGTCCACGAATCCCCATCGAATCATGCAGGATTCCATTCTGTATTTTAATAGCACCTTCTTTAAAAAACTGCCCTACCCACCATAGCGCTTTGATAGCATGTGGGATATCCTCTTCCTTAATTCCTTCTTTAATTTTCAACCGAAGATTAGGCAAAGTACTCACAGAATGGTCGGGTACCGTCTCCATTAATGGTACATGGTAAAGATCATTTGGAGGAATTATTCGTTTCCCTTGAAAAAAGATGGTATATTTAATGGCATTAAATAAGCTTTCATCTCTTAGTTGCGCCTTTTCATCTAGCTCGACCAATTCACGAAGAGGGTAGGCTTTGATATTTTGCGTACGGAGATATGCTAATGATTCACTCTGTCGTTTAGATAGATCGCGATTTTCTTGTAGAGATTTCTTTTCTACGATTAGCTCTTGAATATCATTAACTAAAGTAAAGTGTTCATTTTTAAAAGAGACAATCTTTTCTTCCAACTTACTAATGGTCATTGAAACCTCATGACTATTTTTGTATTCTGCCAATCTATTACTATGTTCTACATATAATTTTTGATCTATTGTTAATTGATGTTCTAGTTTTGCAATTTCAGCATGTGATCCATCACGTGATTGTTCTTGCTGTTGATACTGTATATTTACCTCATCTAATCTTTGGCGGTTGTTCTCGATTTCCTTACCCAATTGACTTAATTGTACCTGTACTTCTATTTCCGTACGTGTGATAAGGTGTTTACGTTTAATTAAGTCCTCGAGTTCTGCTTCTAGCTGGCCAATTAGTTGCTTTCCATCATCTATTTCAGCTTTTTGGACTTTTAGTAGCTTTTCAACTTCATTTTGTTTATCTAACAATAGTTCTTTTTCATGAAGCAGCTGTTTACACTGATCCGCTAATTGTTGTTTTTCTTCTTGTTTATGAGAGATTTCTCCCTTAGCCTCTTCAATCGTAAAAGAAAGTTCCTCTATAATCTCTTCTAACCTTTTATCTTCTTTTCTTAGAGCTACTTCTAATTGTAATAGTGCTTCAATATATTTCGTTGCTCCACCTAAAAGACGCTCTTGATTATCCCTAAAACGCTCTAAATGGCTCTTTTTAATTTGGAGCTCTAATCTTTTGTTTTCCAGATTAACCTTTGCTGATCGTAATGTTTCGCTCGTATCCTTTAGTTTTTCAATACTTTCTTCCCAATCACATTGAGTTTGATTAATTCCGTACATCTCGCTAAAAATTCGGAATCGTTCTTCCGGACTCATAACAGCAAATTGATTGACCTCCTGCTGATACCAAATAAGGTAATAGGCATCGGGTTCAATTTTGTATTTGTGGAGTAAATCTCTCTTATAGGCGGAAAAATTAAATTGACGATCTCCAGATGTAAATTTAATGGTATTCTCCCATTGATCAATCTCCTCACCGGTTGAGATAGTGAATTCCTTTTTTATCGGTTGCCCTGGTTCTTGAACCATTCTTAAGGAGAACTGAATGAAAGTAGCTGCATCAATTTTTATTTGGCCATCATTTTTAAATACAAGAGAAATTTGAGCTTTCCAGGTTTGTTCAGGTAATAGATTTCGAGATTTCAAACCTTCCACATCCACTTTTGAAGAATAGAGTACTGCCCCCATGCAATAAGTTATCGTTGATTTCCCTGAGCCGTTTGGACCTGTAATCATAATATGCTGATCGCTTCCTGACAAATCAATCTGCTCCGGCCGATAATCACGAATCCCCGATAATGACATTCTCCAAGGAATCATTCGCTTTCTCCTTTCTGATATAAGTTATACCGTTTGAAAAATTTCAATACTTCCTCTTTGTTTAACTGATTCGACTGACTAAACTCTGCCGTTCTCCTTAAAAACGAATCAGAAAACAGGTTGACCCCAATCGCTGTAAGTTGAAAAGCTCTTTCGGGAGAATTGGTTTCATACTCTTCAATAGCACCAATTTTTTTTAAAGGATCTATATTTACAAGTACTCTCTGGTTTGCCTTTTTTGTTTCGTGTCCTAAGGCATCAAGCAATTGATCAAATAGGGTAAATTCATGCTGCAACACTTCTTGTTGGTAAAACATGTATAGTAATATTGCTAGACTTTCTTTTGATAAAGTGTTTCGTGCAGAATGGGCAGTCACTCTCATCATTACAACAACCTGATCGCGTTTTTCATCATAGATTAACTGAAAATATCGACTGACGGCTTGATTCACCCTTGTAATAAAAGAGAAAAAACGGTTGTCATCTCCTGGAATACCAAGCTGTTTTTCAACCTCTTTCCGGGATAATCCAAAATTACCTGACCGGATTGAAGCAGAGGAGGAGAAAAGGATGTTCATAAACGTTAACTCCTCTTCCTGGGTTAAGATTCCTCTAATTGACTGCATGACGTTTAAAGGATTTAAATTACTTTCTTTTATGGAATCATTCGGATTCTTTTTCTCTTTGGAAAGAGTTCCTTCGTTTAATAATGTCTGATCCATCTCCATCCTTCATCCACTCCCATTTTTTTTCGAATACCTGAAATTTTCTGTTTTGTTCCCCAGTAGTTACTGTCACTTTTTTATTACTAACCAATGCCGATATTGCGGTCAAAGCATTTATCGCATCACTCCACTGGTCGGTGGTTGCTTCAATAATTACCTGTTCTAAAGGAGCTTCCTCCTGTCTTTCAAAATAGGATTCAATTGCTTTAGTATCTATCATGTTCTTCGTTAGTAGCCAGTTTGACTCGCCCATTAGACTTTCCAGTTCTTCCTCTAATACTTCCTCGGTTGTGTATTCAATCTCTTCATCTTCCTCCAAAATGGGTTCCACGACCGGTTCATATGTCTCTAAATATTCAATCGCCTCCGCTACGGCAAACCCAGACAGAGGTGCAGCGAACTTAACTGGTATCCATATCCCATCGATGGCTTCATCCTCGTATTGATTTTGCTCCATAAAACTTAACAACTGGTGAGCATTAGGTATATCAGAATCAAGCGAGGGATCAAACATTTTTGAAATGAAGGCTCTAACTTTTTCAGGCTGAATGGCTAAAGTCAACGGTGTCTTTTGCATATTAGTGAACTTAACATACTTATTAATCATTCCTAAACTAAGGTTCGTTCCCTCAGCTAAAACAGCTGTCCCTCTTTGCATTAAATCTGATAGTACTAAACTATCTTCTACTGTTTGAAATTGTCTAAACCTCTCTTCTAACTTCACCTCTAAATCCTTCATTAACTGATGGATGAGTTCAAGCTGTGGCAATGCATTACGATCTGCAAGCATCTCTAATTCGCGTTCCCTTAGAAGGGAAATCGCATTTTCTACATTTCGGATCATACTTGCAATCTTATTTCCACCTGAAATTCCATTATCATCGTAAGCTTCACTAATTTCGGCGTCACGCCTTGCTTGAAATAACGACCGTCCTATATCATCGTTCATATAATAGGCAAGAGAATCATTAGCCAGACGTATAAGTGCATCCATCATGCGCTTTCCGACATCTCGTAGTTTGATTTTTCGCGTTTGTTTTGAGATCCAATTGTTTTTTACTAAAACATTAATGATTTGTTCGACTTTCTTTTTAGAAGGTGGTTCTGAGTCATCGTAACGATTCCGATAACGATAATAGACGGTTTCCACATTCTCAATCGGATCATCAAGACCCAGTGCCTCTTCATTTAAGAGTTGAATGAGCCTTAAAAATCTCAAAATTTCCCCTGGAGTTTGAAAAAAGTTATGAGCTCCTAAATCGCTTAAAACCCCAGCTAATGAAGATATATCTTTCATTGACTGCATGACCTCAGGAGCTGATTCGTTTGACTGAAATATCGATATTAATCCAGAATCCACCTTTTCCATAGAACCACACCTCCCATCATTTGTTCTTGCTCCATTTTGTTATTCTCCAAGAAGCCCTTTAGATGTTCTTCATACTTATGCCAATCACTTATAACTTCCTGTTCAGGTAAAATCAATTTTATTTTCAAATTGCTATATTTATAAATGGTTGAGTAGATCTCTTTTGAGATTTGTAGACCATCCGGATCATAGTCACACCATATTAGTACTTGTTCAATATTACTGTTGTCTAGAATTTGTGTGATAGCATTTCTGTGAGCGGAACGTAAATGCCCATCCACACATATGATGAAAGAATTGGTTTCTTCTAAAAATTGCTCAGTTGCTGCTAACCGTGTCAGGATCGCTCGATTTTCAACAAGCCAAAGATTCGTAGCCTTTGTTAGATACTTCTCTTGTGCAATTGATAGATTCGTTAAAGCATGAACTGGTCCCAATTGGTAAGCAACATACCTCCCACTTAATTGCCCTGCAAAATACACCGAAGTAATTTGCCCAAGACTTGCTAAACCTAACTCAGTTGCCGGAACACTTGCCCACTCTTCTAATTGATCAATAAACTCTTGCTTATAGGGATCGAATTCCTTAGATCCTCCGATTTTTTTATAATAAGTTGCCCCGATTTCCTTCCAGTCAAAATCCTTCTTCTGAAGACATAATTGACTAAAGGCGTCAACAAATTGTAAATACTTCAAACTTTTTTTCACATGCCACTTCTGTGGAAAATAATCCGATTCATTTAAATCACATTGCTTAAGCTGATTTATGATTTTTACCATGTTCTCTAGTCCAAGCTTTTTACGATGTGGAAAATGATTATAATTATCATCTATAGTTGCTAGAGTTCTTAGAAGTTTATCTTTAACTTTGGAGAATTCGGAATAAACATAGTCTACTTTTTGTTGGACCTTTAATTGTTCATGTTCGTATAATCGATACCCCATCCGATATTGGGATGAACGAACCGTTTTCTCATCTTTCTCAAACCTGACTTCCTTTAAAATCCACCCTTCTTCCAGCCATTTAAAAGTCTGACGATCGTTATCATCTAAGCTAACTTTTTTCCTGGGGGTAAATTTTATTGCATCTAACTTATGGTCATTTGTCGATTCTATATCTTTAGTCGTTTTAGTTGATACTATTAAAAGCCCTAGGATACGATAGGTTCTCTCCGAACGCTTGATGATCCTTACTTCTAGTAAAAAGTTATCTTTATTGGGTTCCCCCAACTCGAGTACCTCTCCACTTTTAAGGATGAAATCCTTAATATATACTTGAAATGATTCTTCTATCATATTGATACCTCGTATAACGATTTTATATTTATTCTAACAAATTAATATAATAAAAGTTTAAGGTATCATTAGGAAAATCGGAGCCCTTTTGTCTCGAGATAAGGATATATAACTTGTTTGATAGGTTATATATTGGTACTTAGTTCAGCAAAATAATAGAAATGATTTTATGAAGTAATAATGAGGAGTTTTTGAGTGCTATAGAAGGGCAATCGAAGGGTTTTAAGTCCTAGGTGTACGTGGACATAAGAATGATGGGTATTTTCCGGATTCCTCGGTATAGACTTTTACAATAAGAGGATTTTTCAATAAATCCTCTGTTTCTAATATAAGTTGAGAAATAAAATCAAGAGTTTCTTCAGGTGTAAATCTTGAATTTCTAAATTCAATAAGCTTCTCTCTCACAGCGGGAGTCCAAATCACAAAACGGGTTTCCATTATCAAAAATCCTTTTCCGAAAGTGACCTTAAAAGATCTAAAGTGTTAATTCCAAGTCCTTTCTTGTATTAACCTCTGACTACCTTAATTACGTAGCCTATTCGTAATGTTTTTTACATAATCTACTTCTATATTTTTTAAAGAACCCTTTTATTGGATAGAGAGAATTGATAAAAAACCACTAATTTGAATCAATTTCATAATTGCCTATTTTAAAAATGATTAAAGTATCCCTAAGAGAAATTTGGGATTTTTAAAAATTTAACACTACGAACTTTGTTGTTGATTTCCGCTCCAGGCGGATGCTTTCCGCGGGCGGTCCGTGAGCCTCCTCGTCGCTTCACTCCTGCGGGGTCTCACCTGGACACGCTTTTCCCGCAGGAGTCGCCGCCTTCTGCTCCAATCAACAAAGTTAAAATATTTATAGTTTTCTCATCGCCATTAGTTTAGGCAGCTTGCCGTTGATTTAACATTGCATTCATACGATCTGCTGCCAATTTTGAAGCATTATAAACCAATGTCACCAAATCAAAGTGAACTTTAGCACGTTTTCCAGTTCGATAACGAACATTGTTAAGTTGAAAGTACTCCTTCAGATAAGCATTTACACGTTCTACTGCGGTTCGGCGCTTAAATATTGTTTTCCAAGTTTTCGAACCTCGGGCTGGTGCAGTGTACTTTCTAAGATCAGTGGTAATCTTTACTTTATATACTTTTTGACATATTCCCTGATCGGCTAACGGACAATCCTTACATTCTTTTGGACGCGTGTATTTTAGGGTCTCGTATTTTGCGTCAAAACTATCGTAACGATAGGAATGTTCCCTAAAACAAGTTGGGGCAAAGTGTTTATCAAAACCGATCGGTTCGGGTTCATTGCGTTTATTATAAGCAATGACGGATTGTCATCCCAATCGATGAACTTGTTCATAAATTGGTTCGTAATCATACCCAGCATCCATCGTTGTATAACGAAGGGTCTTTAAAGAAACATTTTCTTGAATTCCTTTTAACAAAGGAATGGCTGCTTTTCCATCATTTAAATTTCCAGAAGAAAAGAGAGATTGAAGGATATATTGACTTTTTGTGCCAACTAACAAATGTGCTTTATAACCATACCAAAAAACGTTCTTTCCTTCGCTGTTTTTCTTCACACCCCATTGTGGATCCTGGGGCATTTGAGAACGAAGTTCAGACAAAGAAACGTCCAACTGTTCTTCAATTTTCTTTTCATAAAGAGGAAGATTCACTTCACGTTCAGCTTGTTCAACCAGCCATTTTTCACGTTCTTCCTTTGATTTGCGACCACGCTTCTTAGGTTCTGATGTTGTTTTTTCCTCTTTTGGAGGAGCCTGATCCTTCGCTTCAAAATGAGAGGCATTAAGGGCTGCAGTATCATCGTTGATAAACCCTTCTGTAATGGCTTGATTTAGAATCGTATTCTTAGCCCCTTCAAGAACTTCAGATTCACTGAGGATCGTTACAATTCTTGAATAAGCTGCCTCAGAAGGGACTATATCAGAAACCAAAAAGCCGCAGTCTAGTCGGAAAATCATATCGTTTCTTAATCGCTTTACCAAGTCTTTAATGAACGGAATTCGTTCCGATATGCGTGCAACTAATGAGTAAATCATTGCCGCATAATTAAGCTCCACAGGTCTACCAAAACGTGATTTCTTCGTTACCACAGAGAAGATGGGATCAATGTCAATAGTAGAAAAAATAGCCTCAATTCAATTGTTTTATTTCCGACTGTTACGGTTCTATAAACTAAATCAGGAGAGTTAGATAATTGTTTTTTAATACTTTCAACACAATTTGCTTAGCCTGTTTTTTAAAAAAATTCACATAAATCTCCCTTATACTCCAAATTTAACCTTTAATATTTTTCACAATATAAAATTTCTTATACACATAACTTTCCTTGTATATTTTTTAATTCTAAGAAGAAAATACATGTGATAATAAAATAAGGAGTGATTTGTATGTCATTAACACCGTATGATCCATTTAGACAACTAGCAAATATGAGAAGAAATTTTGACCGTTTTTTCTCTGACTTCCCTCTAGATCTTGGGATGGAAAACAATAATTTTGGTAATATCAGAGTTGATGTGCATGAAACTGAAAATGAAGTAATTGCTTCATGTGATATTCCAGGTCTTGAGAAAAAGGAAGATGTAAATATTGATATTGAAAATAATATGTTAAGCATCAACGGTACCATCAATAAAACAAATGAGATTAAAGAAGAAAGTATGTATAGAAAAGAACGCTATACAGGTAGCTTTCATAGGACTGTATCCTTGCCAAGCCCTGTATCTAATGAGGGAGTAAAAGCAACCTATAAGAACGGTGTTCTTGAAGTCAGAATGCCAAAGAAAACAAATGATAACAAAAAGAAAATTGATGTAGACTTTCACTAAATGAGTAAACTATTACCTGTTATGAAAGAGTTCGGCAAAGATTACTTGCAAGAAATAGCTAATGAACAACCAGATTTAGTTGATTTACTTATTTTAACTGTACATTTACCCTCTCATAAGAAAAAATTTATATTAAAGCAGTTAAACAATGATATTAAGAAATCTTTTATCATACAATAATGTATTACATTTGCATTACTTCATAAATTGGAGTAATGCTTTTATGTTTATAAAAGGGAGGGAAATTCACCTTGGCAGTCATAAAAGCTACTGAAGAAGACGTTAAACTATTAGCACGTTTAATTCGTGCAGAAGTTGAAGGAGAAGGAAGGTTAGGTATGTTATTGGTTGGAAATGTAGCTGTAAACCGAGTGCGCTCTAGATGCCTTGACTTTGAAGATATTAACTCAATTAGAAGAATGGTTTTTCAACGACCTGGAGGATTTGAAGCAACTATAAAAGGATATTTTTGCGTGCCACTCCTTCTAGAGTAGCACTTGCCATAGTTTCATCGTAAGTAGAACCTATTTGCGAATATTGCTGTTTGCGCTGACTGTGGTTCTGGAATGCATTTTAAATCTGACCGAAGAAACGGCGCATATGTTGTTTGTGGTACTTACGTTAAACATTCGAGCTCTTTCTGTTCGTCTCATATTATTGAAGAAAAAAAGCTATTAAAATTAGTCAGGAACGACGCACAAAATTTAATGAAAAGTGCGAACAACATAGACGAATTGTACGGCCTAGCAGAGGAAAAAGCATTATTGAAGCAGTCAAGTATTCTTAAAAAGATTAAAAGCCTGGAGAATCAGGCTGAGAAGCTCAGTAATCAATTTAATAGCCTATTATCGCTGCATGCTGAAGGTATCATTACAAAAGATCAATTTAAGGTGAAAAATCAGTCTATCTCAGAACTGCAGCTTGCATTAGCAAATCGCAAAATGGAATTAGAATCTCAGCTAGAGCAAAAAAAGAACCAGGAAAAGAATATCCTGGCTTTTAAAAGAATTGTTGACAACTTCTTAAACCTTGATGAGAAAGATCAACTAGACATGAAACAAATTCTTCAAAGAATGATTGACAAGATCAAAGTCTCTGAAGAAGGCGAGATTGACATCCACTACAATCTTGCCCCTTAGAATAATGCTTAGGTACAGTTTAACCAGCTGTACCTTTCAAAACAAGCTTCACTATCACCTCCACATGTCTTGAATGATGATGGCAGATAGTTTTGGATGTAGTAGTATACATACCTTAATCTAGTTTTTTCGTACCTCCATATTTAAAAAGTGATGATTAATTTATTTCACCACACGTAATAAACCGCAGATATGGTGGGCAATAAATTTTATTAATGATATAAAAACAACAAGATTAATCGATTTGAATGATATCCCTGTATAAGGCATCAATATGTCTTTCCTGATAACCCTTCTTTTTAACTCTCGACATTTCATGCTTTAGTGCTAATAGCTCATGTTCCGTAATATTTTCTAGTTTGGAAATACTCAAGGGTGATATTTCCTGCCCCGATAATGCCACCAAGTAATCCTCTACTGTATACCGCCAAAAATGAATCTTTTGACCAAATTTCACTTTTAATCTTTGTGCCATTTGGAGACCTTCAGGGTCATAATCACCCGAGTAATAGATGGAAATATCTTCATTGCATAATTTTTCTATCAATTGTAATGCAGCTAATTTAAATTGTCCATGTGTACAAATAAGGGGTAAGGGGGCGCCCTCATGGATATCTAATATGCTTGAAAACACGCCTGAATTTTCAACGATAAACACCTGATTCCCTTTTTTAGGAAAGATTCTATCATATTTAGCCAACTCTCTAAGCGGCACATTGTGCACACTTTTTTCTTCATACAGACATTCCCAAGAAGCCAATTTTTCATCATTCTTAACTGCTGACAACCCGAAGCAGGTTACAAAGTTTTGTATATCATCCTTTAATATGCCATAGTCATACAATAATTCATTGACTGTTTCGATATTTGAATTATTTGCATAAGGAACTTTATCCTTCTTTGATTGGATAATTTGTAACGCTGTAATAAACTTGGATTCTTTGTCAAAATAATGGGGATCTCCCGCAATTTGTTCTGCTAAAACAGGTAATCGTACTTTTTTCACCAGTGGTAATAGACTTATTGTCTGATATATTCTCTCAATTGCACTAAAATCTGTCTGATTGTAAGATTGAATAAAGCCGATTGAACCAGGCTCTTTATTAAGAATCGATTCCGTTAACCAAGCTGTATTTTCTGATGGATATTTTTCGATTAAATGGCTAAAGAATCGAATCCTTTCCTCTTCCTTTAACAACTTGACATCCTTTTTGTAGGAGATTGTTCTTCCTAATACCCCTTCTATTACCTTGTTAAAATCTACTCCTTGAAATTTCGTTTCGTCTAATTGTCTTTCAAATTTCCTCAGAGATACAGTAGTAGAACTTTTCTTTGAATAATCACGTCCGAACCAATTACGAAGTAACCTTTTTTCATCCTCTGTTAAATTGGAAAGTGTGACACTGCCACCAATATGACCCAAACTTTCGATTTTGTCTGCAAAAGCCTCAAAGAGCCGAATGTAGCCCGGCTCTTTCTTAAAGTAAACGATTGCCTCTTTCATTTCATCCATTCAAATCACCTTAAACTTCCATACTTTCCAACACATCGAACAAATTTTGCTGCTCCTGTGTTGGTTTTATATGCACTTCTTCTTTCACAGTATTTAGCTCAATACCATTCCATTTATACAACATAACCGTTACATTTTTGGCATTCTGCGGGCGGATAATTTCTGCAATGGATAAGGCATCAACTGTTTCATACGTTCCCCATAAAGCTTGGGAGTTTAAAATATAGTTCAGACCAAAGTCATTCATTAATTTAAACATCGTAGCAATATTATTTTCATCCACTCCGGCAAATGCTTCATCCATAGAGATGATGTAAGGAGCTTCATCACTTGCAGAAATAAACTTAGAATATAAAGCCGATAGTAATGGAATATACATGGACATAGCACGTTCTCCGCCGCTTAATGTATTATAGTTTGTTTTGGTTAACTCTTTGCGATCTTCCCCTTCTTTTTGAAAGTAAATTTTAAACTCAAACCATTCACGATAATCTAAAATCTCTTTAATCAGCACATCAAAAGATTTATCTCTTAAGGCATCATCGCTTTCATAGCTTTCTTTGGCAAACTTGATTTTAGAATTAAAGTGCTTGCTTAATCTTTTGTAGTCACTTTCTTTTAAGGTGTCAGGGTCTTTTTGCAATAAACGTACTAAATCAGCAGTCGACATTTCACCGTCTTCCGTTGCTTTTCGCGGCTTCCATTGTAACCATAACTTTAAGCCATTTGAGGCATTTGTTTGCATCATATACTCATTTATTTCTTCTTTCCACCTAGCTGCTTGGCTAATTAACTCACGTATACGCTCCCCAATATTATCGAGGATCACTTCCTTGTATAATCTTTCATCCTCTTCTGTTAAGGCAATTTTGATTGCTTGAACCTGTTGCTCAATAATTTGTTGAAGTTTCTGAGGAGACACCAATTTACCATCAGAAGTTAAATGAATTAATTGACGTGCTGAGACAGATTCAATTTTTTCAAGCTCATGTGAAAATAGCTCGTATCCTTCGTCACTAATCTCTTTAAAATAGGAATCCGTATCCGATAGTGTAAGGGAATATTCCTCCAGTCCTTGAACGCGAACTTCATTAAAGACAGCCACCATTTTATCCCTAATTCCTTGAACATTCTCTCTTGAAATTTCCTTATCATCTTCTATGGCTGCCTCTGCCAAAGCAACCATGTCCTCATCAACTGTTAGGACATCCCGGTCATACGTCTCCACTAATTTACGATTAACCTCTTGAACAAAAATTTCTTTCGACCAATCATAGGCTTCTTGATAAAAACGGACAGAAGCTTCTTCGAGCAAAATGTTATTTTTTAACAAGGGGATTTGTCCCTCTAAATGACCGACTTCTTTATTTAATTCGTCTCGGTATTGTGGAATTTCCTGAATCCGTCTCTCGGTTTGTTCAATTTGTTCTTCAATATTGCCAATATCTTTTTCTGCAATGGTTTTTCTCAGTTCGTTAACCTTAACTTTCGTTCGGTCAACTTCCTTTTCTTTTTGTAAGGTGAGGTCTCTGGATTGAGCAATATCGTCTTCCTCTCGCTCTTTCTGTTCCTCTAATATTTCCATATTTTGCAGAACAGTGTTCCAATCGTTAACAGTTTGCTTCATCCCTCTTAATTCACTTAAATATTCCTTCACATCTCGATTCACAACAGAATAGGCCTCAATCGTTAAGGGGGTCTCTCTTCCTTCTGTCAGTTCCATTCGTTTTCTCTTAACTTCGATATACGTTTTATGAAGGTCGGAAATCCTTTCCTTTAAATGAGTAATGGTCTTCTCAAGAATAATTAATTCCCGATCATAACTATCAATGGTTACATTTATCTCTTCCACTTCATCAAATGTAATGTATTGATCTGCCTCAATTTGCAACATCTGACCACGTTCTTTTAACTGCTGCAATTCAAATTCAGATTCTGTTTTTTGACTTTCTAACACAATTAATTCTTCTCTTAATTGGTGTAACATCCTCTCACGGTGTAACTTTCGCGCTTCCTTGCCGATATAAATTGAATTTTCTCGAGGGATGGCATTCCCTTTTACAACACCATGCTGATAATTACCAAACGTGGTGACATAGCTTTGATTTTCATGTTCGACAATGGAAATACTCGCTAAGATATCATTTGTCATTTGTTCCAGGTCTTTTGCCTCTTTAGGAAGATTGACTGTCAAATATTCCTTTAACGTTTCCCCTTCTGATAGCGGCTTTGGAATTAAGACGGCATCCGAATCATTCACCAGATGAAGGTATGCCGGTGATACGATTAAACTATCTAATATTCCCATTTCAATAAGGGCCGATTCTAGTCTCTCTTTTTCATAAGGATTTAATCCGTCAATAAATTCGACTGCTTCATAGAATGAAATGAAAGGAATCCCCTTTTTGGCTAAGCTTTTTCTCATCGTTTCCGTTTCCACTTTTCGAAAAGCAGGAGTCGACTCTTCCTTCTTCTCCCACTCATCAATTTTGCCGTGCTTATCCTTTATCTCCCTTCCTATCAACTCCAATTTGTTATCAATTTGCAATTCTTTTTTTCCTAATGTTTGCCTTTTAGAGTGAAGAATCCCTGCTAATTGCCTTTCAATTTCTTTAACCGAGGTTGTATCAAATAGCCCCAAAATGGAATAGGCTACAAGGGATAGCTCATCTTTTGATAAAACAAATTCCTTATTCTGTTCATTTTTCTCCAAAATCAATCGATTTAGCTGTTCCAAATGACGTTCTAATTCATCGCGTTTTTCATCTATTGCTTTACGGATTCCGTCCCTTTCTTTCTCTTCTTTTAATAGACCTAGTTTTTGCTGATCTAATTCTTCTTCCACCCGTTTCTCTTTTTCTAATTCTCCTAAAATGTTACCAACTAATGTTTGAAAGGTTTCAGAGCTGACTTCCCACTGATTAATTGCCTCAAGAGCTTTCCTTTCGTTCAAAGCTGTTTTAAAATAATCACGGTTCAAAGAGTGAGCTGGATACTCCACATCCTCAGCTATAGCATCCAACTCTTCGACCGCTATGTTTATTTTATTTTCTAAGCCATATTTTTCATCATTCTTATCCTTTAGATTACCTTCTAGTTTTCTTAAATGGGCCACTTTTTCATCTAAACTATTTTTTAATTTGCCCCACTCCTTCGCTGCTTCCTCCAAGCGAGTTTCTAGGGCAATTAGTTCTTTTTTCATTTTGTAGACATCATTGTCTTTTAGATGTTCGACTTTCTTTATTAATGACTCCAGTTCATTACCTAATTGTTCAACTTCTTTTTGTTTCAAGCCCGACGTTTCCGTTGCCTTTTTCCATGCCTTTTGTGCTTTGTCCACACCTTTTTTGGATGCATCCCGCTTTGCCTTCATAGACAGAAACATGTTCGCCTTTTGGGATAAAACAGCGAAGTTATAATCATTGTATTTAGCCGATAGATTTTTAATCAGTTTTAAATCCTGCTCGGCTTTTGCCAAACGGCTCTTGATTTCATCCATATTTTGAATAGTTTCAGACAGCGAACGCAGGTCATTCGTACTTAATTCGGGCAATGAGCTTTGTAGCATTTCATATAATACATTTGGCCCCATATTGTTGGACAATTTCGGTGCACGAATGCGGACAATTAAGTCGACCATTTCTTTGAATTCCTGAATACTTTCAAACTGAAAAATATATTTATTTACCAGTTCTGCATACTCAGCTTGAGTTGTCACTAAATACCCGCATTTTTCGCGTTCAATAAGGTTTTTTAATTCCTTTTCACTTAAAGGAACCTTCACCTTTTGCCCGACTGTATCCAATTGATATTGAAAAAGTTTAATATCTTCATTAATTCTTTTATTCTTAATCAAAAAGTACCATGAGTCTACTTTATCGTTATTTAAATTACCTTTTAGACCAATTCCGGTTGTAATATATTCTTCGGCATCTTTTCTCTTATACTCCATATATAAATAACTCGTTTTTTCATTTTCCTCTGAAGATTCCCCAAATATATAATCAATCATTTTCCGGGATCGGGTTCCAAACGGATCTAATCGCTGTGGAGATTTGTTGCCGTCTAACAATAATGGTAAAAAGCTTTGTGTCGTTACCGACTTACCTGATCCATTACCGCCTCTTATTAATAAATGGCCATTTTCAAACGGAAATTCTTCTTCATCAAAGTACCAGTAATTTAAAATGCCAGTTTTATTTATCAACCATTTATGATTGTTTTCCATTGGATTACTCCCTTAATTTTTGTCTCGTTTCCGTACCTTTTCCATATCAATAACACAAACATTCCGTTCTTCGTTCAAGTCAACAAAACTACCAATCGAATCTTCAACACTTTTCCAACTGAATTTTTTCAATTGAAATCTAATTTTAAATTCATAGATCCAATCTTCTAAATCGGAAATAGCAATGGAATGCTCAATCCTTTCATTAAATTGGTCTGCCAATTTATTTTTTATTTTTCCTATAAAATAGCGCTGAAAACGATACTCAATAGGATATTGGCCACCGATTCGGGTTATGACTGGATAAAGAATAATGCTATGATCCTCTTCTTTTAGCATTTTCCAATCTTGGAAATAGGCTGTTAACTCTTTGGCAATCATTTCGGGGTATTGATTACGATATTCTTTGCTCCAGCCATGCGCATTAACTGCCTGAAATTCTTCAACACACTTCTCAAAAACAAATCGGGGAATCTCCCATTCAAATTCTGGCAGTTCTTCATTTTCCATTACCTTTTTCTGAATGAAATAGCCAAATTGGAGTGCGATTTGGCTCAACATTTTCCCATCTGGATATTGCTCTATTTTTACATTTCTCTCTTTTGAAATGAGCAAAATTTCATTTCGATACGTCTCAAGCTCATACGGTGTGTATTCTTCAAAGGCATCGGTTATACTGTAGCCGTAATTCGCAAAGTATCTCTTTTCCTCATCATCTAGTTCATTCCGATAAACTACAGGCGAAGTCAATAGTTTTCTAGAAATGGATTGTCTCCTGATTTTTGGCGTTTCAAACCCAACGATTTTCCACCGGTCTTCCAGCATTTCTTTCCGGGATTGAAATTCCTCAACAGGCTTGGAAAAGAACCGCATAAAATACTTGGAAATCATTGTCGGCCGATAAAGTACTTCAATCGTCTCATCGTCTTTATATAGGTCAATTTCTCCCTCCATCACTTCAAGTAAGTGTTGTTTTTCCGCATATTTCATCACTCTTACAAAAGACAAGCGTTGGCGATAATTTTCCCACTTCACATCCATCTCTTGAGAAAGAAATTGTTTAACATACTCACTAAGCATCGATACGATGAAAATATCGTCAGCAGATTTTTCCTCTAAATAAGATAATACAGCCATAAAAAAGGCATAATCCAATGGGTCGGTGAAATCTTGAATTCCCATCCAGCCTGCCGTTTTACTTGGGATTTTTTCCAACTTTACAACAGCATTATTAACAATTAACTGATAGCCAAAATTATCAATAAAATATTTTTGAAGTTCTTTTCGATTTTGTCTAACCAATAAATATTTATCTAAATGATATTTTCGGGTAAACCAAAAGTTCTCTAACAGAAGCGTGATGCCTTCTCTGATCCTCTCCCTCTCTTCCATCACTATGCCTCCTCAAATTCGAATGTGATATCCGGAAGTGTTAAAATACCATCTACACATCTTAAATCTATTTTTTGATTTGAATTTTTTTGAAGCCTAAATTTTCTTCCATACTGTGTTCTTGCGGTTAATGTTTTATCTTGGAGCGATTTAGCAATCCAATCTAAGATTGCTTTTCTGACAAACATTTTAACTGGTCGATTGTTACTCTGTTCGGCCAAATCTTTCATGATAATTTGATTATTAATGATGAGAGATTGGATGATTTCTTTTTCTCTCTCCATTTGCTCTAAAATATTTTTTTTGATTCTCTCTTTTTCGGCTTTTTGATCCTTTACATAGGACTTAATTCGTTTGCTTCTTTCGTAGGTTCGGTTTTTAGGTGCCGTATCAATGATTTGGATTTCTTGCTCCCAAATTTCTTCGTCTTTCGTATCTGTCGCTTTCTGTATACCAAAAATATGCCGCGTATGCGGGATGCCAAAACAGCATACCGCCAATTCATGCGCATTTTTTAAATCATCGCATTGAATAAACATCGAAGCCAGTTTTCTATAATCTTCTTTTCTATTCCTAGCATTATTTTTTGTCTCTGTTAATTGGAGGGCATATCGGCTGATGATTTGAATACTCTTATCTGTTTCCAGTAGAAGAATATCAACATCGCATTCATAATCGTTCCTCTTAACAAACCAATTCCGTAACTCCATCCATTTTTCCTTATATAAACGTCTGTTCTTTTCCACATTAAATCGGGTCCCATCTATAGTAGGTATCGTAGAAAAATATTCAATCATTCGTTCTATATATGAATCGACAAATGATTCTTGAATCCACTCCAATGCACGTGAAATCTTGTAACGCGTTTTTTTCATCGATAGAATGAACTTACCTAGATAGTCTGTAAATTTTTCCTTATACAATAAGAATTCTTCCGTTTTAAACAATTGCTCAGCTTTATCACTTTTGATGTGTGATAGATAGTTTGCTGCATTGCGTTTTAAATTTTCTAATCTTCGCATCAAAGTAATCCAGTGTTCAAATAACACTTCATTTTTATCTGAATCAAGGTTCGATTTTGATATGGTTTCAATATCTTTTAAAATACGTTCAAACTCTTTGCTTTCTAAAGAACCTGTTAACACTTCATCTAACTCATCTAATTTCTTAAGTGTATTTTCAATTTCGTAAGCGAGGGGCGTGATTTGGAACTTTAAACGTTTCTTTTTGAAATCTTCAATGGTATAAACCATTTCTTTGTCATGCCTTGATATTACGCAATCCCATGATTCAAGGGTTTTCATATCTTGATATAATTGTTCTTCTGAGTAATGTTCATCTAATATATTTAGGGTTTTAATATAGCCTAAAATTTCCTCTGTTTTGATGTAATAGCGAAATTTATCATACTGTTCAAACAAGAATCTCATAATAGGGCGATAGCGATAAGCATTTTCAACGGTGGCATACTTAAGCGTATTTACTGCTTCAAGGTGTTTTGTCACTATATTTCTCCTTTCATACTCTAAAACCACGGAGTAAAGATTTTACTTTACCTTCTTGACCTTTTTTCGCTTTTACCTTCTAGACTATTAAACGCACATTCAATTAGGTTAGAAATTGCTTGTGACCGGCTTGGAATTCTTTCGTTATATCGATAATCTTCTATTCTTTTTAATAATTCATCCGTTAATGTGATATTAATAATCGGTTTTGCATTTGGCGTTTTTTTATATCCTGACATAATACTTAGCTCCTCAATCTAAAGTTCTAATTCTATTATAAATAGTCTGTTGGTCTGTTGGCAATCTGCCTGAATTTTTTTTAAAAATTAGTAAGAATTGAAAATTGGAAAACAAAAAAAGCGGGGGAGCCCGCTTTTTTTGCTTCATGATTCATTTTTACTCCAATGGATAATCTCGCATAATACTTAAGAGTCTTTAATTACCTTACTAATAATATTGCTATCCATTTTTTTGTACACTTCACTTCCATAAGTATCAATATGGTTTTTTAAATTTATGTTATTTATTCCTTCATAATGAAGGATATCAAAAAAATAAGGAAGTGGGTATTCCTCGTTAAGAAGATCATTCAGCCTGTAAAGAGTTTCATTCGTAATATTTTGGCCATATATTGAAATATCAACATCTGACCCTTTTTTATAATTTCCCATAGCCCTGCTGCCAAAAATAACAGCCCTGTCTATTTCATTAAATTTTTTCATGGCCATTTGGATATATTCTAAATCTAACTCTAAAAGTCCAAACATAATATCATTCCTTAGAAAGCTTGACATAAAGGGATTTAAAAATCGGGACATAAATTTCGATAATTTCACCAACAAATTTTATTGCAAGTACTTCATCATAAGTATGAGTGGTTAAATTTCTTTTAGATAAGGCATCCATCCAAGGATGTCCTTCTTCGATTAATCCAATTTGAAATGCTTGTTTTATTGTTTCTCTTGGACTTTTCACGTCATAACCTTGAGATTCCAAATAATCTTTTAATACTTTCCAAGATAACTCAAATGTCATTTCAAAGAATTGAATGATACCGGCTCTTTCTAACTCACTTTTAATATCCTGCGTAGAATATTTTTCTAAAAGTTTAAATGACCTTTCGAAATTTTCAAACCTCTGTCTCCATCTTGTATCCTTTAATGAATCCAAACTCACTACCTCCCTTATATCTTTTTCAAGTAATTTTCAAAAGGAGTTTTAATTATGGAAAATATTCTTTATTAATGTGCTAAATTCCTTTTTGACACCGGTATTAACATGTGCATAATTATTTTAAACCCATTACTATAAAGCGGCAGCATCACTTAATACCATCTTCCTTTCTAGTTAAACAGATATAAACTGCCTGCGAACAAAATCTTTTAATTCTACAAATTTTCCCTTTGTGTCAATTACTTCAAATGGAATATAAACTTCATGTTTTTTTAAGACAAAACCTCTTAATTCTTTGATATTAAAATGCAGGAGTTCCTGAACTTCCTTTTGAATCATTTCTCCTTTAATAGATTCTTTATTGCCTGGATCAACATGAAGTATTAAACAGTTTTAGCTTTTTTCACCATATAAAGTGGCAAACTTTGAACTTTTTACACCGAAACGGCGGGGCTTATATCCTAAGGTTAAAGTCTTGGGCGCAAGCGTATACTCCATTGCACCTAAACTATTTAAAAATTTATGTAGTTCACTAAATAATTGTAATTCGTTCAAAAACCTTTCCCCCCTACTTTTAACAGAGTAAGACCAACCCATTCTTAGTTTACCAAAAAAGAACAAGCTCCACTAAAACATTGACTTTAGTGGAGCTTGTTTTATTTCGATTTATTACCTTGGTTAGCAACTTCCATAAGGGTAAAGCCTTCAATTAACATGAGTTGCGAGACACACTCAACGTGGCTAGGATGGTGATGGCAGAATAATATGATGTAGTAGTGGTTACCTTAACCTAATTTTTTCGCACTTCCATATTTTCAAAGTCGATGATTAATTTATTTGCAAGAAAGAAGTCACTGCCGATGATGCCGTCAAACCCATGCATTTCTCTAACATCGCCGAGCTGTATAGTGAAATTATTAAGTTGAAACTCGTCAATATTCATACCGTATATTTTTTGCTCAATGCATATTTCCGTACCGCCAATTCCATACATCTTTCGTGTAATGGCTTTTTCTAAATCGAGCATCAATCCGACTTCTTCACATAAATCTGTATCTAAAATGGTTGAAGAGCAGCCGGTATCAAGCAATACGTTATTGAATATCTTTTTGTTCCCATTGTATTCAATCTCAACAGATACTAGAGGCAAGTGGTCATCCATTTGAAATCTCATACTCTTCTTCGCACTCCTATATATGGCTGCTCAATTACCTTTATTTCTTCGTTATTCGTGTGAAAAATATATAATTCACGTTTTTTATTTTCCCCATGTAGTTTTTTATACACCTTCCATGCTGCATTGCCGTTTTCAAAGTCATCGATCACTGCCATCTCTTCAATGACTCTTTCATTTCCTCTTGATTCTGATTTCAATGCTTCTACCAAGACACAACGTTCTGGAAAATGCCGTCGCACTTCAGACCATTTCATTTAAATGTACCTCCTGTCTATATTTTTATATTGCACTATACATCAATAACTAATTTATTTGCTAAAAGGAAATCATCTCAGTTGTCCTCGCCAAATATGCACCTTTTTCTTGTTTACAGGTTTATGCGTTTACAATTCATCCATTTTTTTGTACAATGAGCATATTCTATTATTAATATCGCACTAAACAGTAGATGTCTATTTATAGATGCTGAATCTGGAAGGTGCCTTTAGACGAATTAAGGTTTTCCTGTACGGTATTTGTTTACATATGCTTGAGTCAGGAAGCTCTTTTTATTCTCCCCATTTCAGGATAATCGCAAGTAAACTAACCCCTTATCCTTACCAAGTCTAGTTTATATTTTTGTATGAATCTTAACCCCTAACCTAGCTTCAATCCTTTTCTTTCTGTTTTTTATTTGTTTCATCATCATATTTTCCGTATTCGGGGATATTTTATCAAATTTATCTTGCGCTCTTTTCGCATAAGAAATAAAATTACCGTATTCTCCTTCATGGATACCTAGATCCGTATATAAACCATAGATCTTCCTTCTATAAGGTAGTTTCCTCAAGTCTTTCTTACCTTTCACACTTTTCGCCTTATCTATAATTTGGTATACTTTACGATAAAACTTATAAGGACTTTTCCCCCTCATCCTTACTGTCTTACCATCAAAGACAAAACCTAAGTAGTCTATATGACTTACTTTTCTACCCTTCAATTCTATGATGCGTAAATCACTATATACATATAGTCCTGTTTTATCTTCATGGATTTCAATTTTATTTTCAGCAGCTAGCCTCCTTACTTCGATTTCTATATTCCGAAACTCCTCATCTAAGAGTGTCTGTTGTTGTTGCTTTGGAAGAACCAAAATAAAATCATCTGAATATCTACGATATAACCCTGAATACTGGTCAGCTAACTTCTTCATGTCCAAATCAAACTTCAGGGCATACACATTTGCAAAAACCGCACTAATTGCTGTTCCTTGAGGAATACCTTCGTGACTTTTTCTTTTATCATTATTCCTGTTTTTCTTAGTAGGATATTGTCGCTGAAATTCTCTAAATTCCTTCAATCCATCAAAATAACTTTTCTTACCAGAACGCCTAATTTGTTTATCAGTGCCAAACCTTTCTATTAACAATGACTTCTCGTAATAACCGAATTTGGTAATTGATTTATACACATTGAACCAATCATTGCTCAGTTTTTCCACTTCTAATACTTTCATCAGGTTTTCCTTTAGCAGTTTATGGTCAATTTGATCGAAGAACTTTGTAAAATCGCCCACTAGAATATACGCTTCTTTTAAACTGACAATATCATTTATAATTTCAGCGGCGAAATCAATGTTCGACTTGCCCCTTTTATTACTACGATATGCCGTCACGCATTCGTCAATATTTCTTGACATACATTTATCATCTGATATGTACTGATTATATTTTTTATTCAATTTTTCATCCGCATAATATTTATAAATGAAGTTATCAAGGTGGCCCGCATACATAATGTCACGATTTTTTGATTTAATCGGGCGGTTATTCATATTAGGATTCTTCTCCCCAATATTTTTATTAAAGGAAGAAACATAGTGAATAAATGGTAAAAAGCTATGCATAGCAATCCTTCTCGAATTCGTTACATAGCTTTCCACCTTTTCAATTTTTACTTTATGATCAAAATGTAGATATCGTTTAGTTCTGTATTTATTGGAATCAAGCATATCTATACCCCTTTTTAGGAGCGGAAGGAACTGCAGATCTGGTTTCTGACAATTGTTCCTTCTGCAACGCTAAGTCATAGTACTACAATATTGACCATTTTTCACATGCAGCACACCAGAGCGATTCAACTATTCTGTTACAATGTTATTGATTGTGAAGTCAGTATTCAGGAAGGTGAGCTTATGAAGATTTGCGTGATTCTTAATTTACTCAGTTTGCTCCGTGAGTTACTGCTCGACAGTTTCAAACATTGTCTACTGCTAGCATATTAATAGCAGACTATTCTATTATATCACCCACTCTATTATTTGCAAAATTCCCTGTTTTTCAACTTACCTCTAACAAAAGGCAACTAGATTACTATGGTTCAACTTTCATATTTAAACAAGCGTCCGTTTCAATTATAATTTAGTTTAGGCAGCTTGCCGTTGATTTAACATTGCATTCATACGATCTGCTGCCAATTTTGAAGCATTATAAACCAATGTCACCAAATCAAAGTGAACTTTAGCACGTTTTCCAGTTCGATAACGCACATTGTTAAGTTGAAAGTACTCCTTCAGATAAGCATTTACACGTTCTACTGCGGTTCGGCGCTTAAATATTGTTTTCCAAGTTTTCGAACCTCGGGCTGGTGCAGTGTACTTTCTAAGATCAGTGGTAATCTTTACTTTATATACTTTTTGACATATTCCCTGATCGGCTAACGGACAATCCTTACATTCTTTTGGACGCGTGTATTTTAGGGTCTCGTATTTTGCGTCATAACTATCGTAACGATAGGAATGTTCCCTAAAACAAGTTGGGGCAAAGTGTTTATCAAAACCGATCGGTTCGGGTTCATTGCGTTTATTATAAGCAATGACGGATTGTAATCCCAATCGATGAACTTGTTCATAAATTGGTTCGTAATCATACCCAGCATCCATCGTTGTATAACGAAGGGTCTTTAAAGAAACATTTTCTTGAATTCCTTTTAACAAAGGAATGGCTGCTTTTCCATCATTTAAATTTCCAGAAGAAAAGAGAGATTGAAGGATATATTGACTTTTTGTGCCAACTAACAAATGTGCTTTATAACCATACCAAAAAACGCTCTTTCCTTCGCTGTTTTTCTTCACACCCCATTGTGGATCCTGGGGCATTTGAGAACGAAGTTCAGACAAAGAAACGTCCAACTGTTCTTCAATTTTCTTTTCATAAAGAGGAAGATTTACTTCACGTTCAGCTTGTTCAACCAGCCATTTTTCACGTTCTTCCTTTGATTTGCGACCACGCTTCTTAGGTTCTGATGTTGTTTTTTCCTCTTTTGGAGGAGCCTGATCCTTCGCTTCAAAATGAGAGGCATTAAGGGCTGCAGTATCATCGTTGATAAACCCTTCTGTAATGGCTTGATTTAGAATCGTATTCTTAGCCCCTTCAAGAACTTCAGATTCACTGAGGATCGTTACAATTCTTGAATAAGCTGCCTCAGAAGGGACTATATCAGAAACCAAAAAGCCGCAGTCTAGTCGGAAAATCATATCGTTTCTTAATCGCTTTACCAAGTCTTTAATGAACGGAATTCGTTCCGATATGCGTGCAACTAATGAGTAAATCATTGCCACATAATTAAGCTCCACAGGTCTACCAAAACGTGATTTCTTCGTTACCACAGCGAAGATGGGATCAATGTCAATAGTAGAAAAAATAGCCTCAAAACGTTGGGTAGGTTCTAAGTCGTATAATTCTTGTATGTCAAACAGGCTTCCTTGTCGTATAATAGTCATAGGGAGTCTTCCTCCAGTCTCATAAGTTTGTAGTGGTACTTACTTATTTCGACATCTGGGGAGGTACTCCTTTTTTTAGTGCCTGAAAGCCTTGAGCCCGTTGGGCTCAGATTTATGAAATTGATTCAGTTCACTAAATAATTGTAATTCGTTCAAAAAACCTTTCCCCCCTACTTTTAACAGAGTAAGACGAACCCATTCTTAGTTTACCAAAAAAGAACAAGCTCCACTAAAACATTGACTTTAGTGGAGCTTGTTTTATTTCGATTTATTACCTTGGTTAGCAACTTCCATAAGGGTAAAGCCTTCAATTAACATGAGTTGCGAGACACACTCAACATGTGTTATCATAAACGCTTGATACATTTTCGCTAAAGTTGCCCATTTCGCGTAAATTTATACATGTAAAAGATTGTTGTTCCATAGTTTTTCCATCACCTAAAATCAATATCCATTTATTTAAATTTAGCTTTTTAGGGTATCTCTAGAGCGATTGCTTTAACAAATACAATTATAAGAAAATCCCTAATTTTATACCCATTCTCAGACCTTCGATACCCATAAGAGTCAGTCATTCTTTATATATGAAAGCAGTAATTCTTCTAGCCATTTAGGTACATAATCAACCTTTTGTCTCTTCATAATTTTGCCTAAAATCTCTGCTGCATCTTCTTCCTTAAAGAACCTGTTTCTAACGTAGCAATCGTTACTACAAAACTTCCGCTTTTTTACTCTTTCCGATAAATATTCTTTTCTACAATAATCACACCTAAGCTTATAAATTTTAGGATTATCCTTTTCCCACTTCCGTTTACATTGGATTGTACAATATTTCTTTTTTGTGCCTATTCCTTTTTGCTCTAATTTCGAACCGCAACTTAAGCAATATTCATTCGTTATTTTTCGTTTGAATTTTTCATCTTCTTCTTGATTTTTTACTAAATCAGTTGCACGGCCATTAAGTCCATGCCTTTTACAATACCCTCTAATAATATCACGAGATAATCCCAGAGTTTCTCCTATCTTCATATAGCCGAGACCTTGGTACCTTAATATTCTAATTTGGTTTCTTTGTTCATCAGTCAAATTTAAAACACTCCTTTACAAATGGTAGCCTAGTAATCACTATGAATGGCCTATTTGTCAAGGAGTTGAAAAATAACAACACACTTTTAATAAATATCAGTATTTAGTTTTTTCAACTTTACTAAATTTCCAACAAATCCAATAAAGCCCGTAACAGAAAATACTATGGGAATAAGCAATGAATTAACAGTGGATGCTGTTTCAATTGCTAAACGATACACCCCAAAAAGACATATAATAAGACTGCCGATTAGTCCAATAATCAATTTTGTTTTTTTGTCCATGCAAAACACCTCATGACTTCCTCTTTTAACAATCTTTCCTAACTTAAAGTCACCCTTCTGATATTGGCATATACTTTGTAAAATAAGCACCTAAAATCAACAAAACAACAGTAATAGACCAATTTAATAGCCCCATAAAATTAAACCAGTAAGCTAATAGGTTTGTTATGGCAATAAGAAAAAAACAAATTGAAGTCAGAGCACTTTTTATTCCTGTAATGCCCGCTTTCTTTCTTTTTTTTACAACAACAGATATTGAAAAGACAAGAGCGATTATTAGTATTATAGATAAAATAATCGGTACCAGTTTAACCGCCTCCTTTATAGTAACCGTGTCCCCCCTATTTTTAATATACGTTTTGCATTATCTTAAGTTTCATTTCTTATTGAGTTTAAAAGGGTAGACAATAATAAGAAATGGAGATTACCCTTTGGTTAATCCAACCATTTGCTTAGAAAAGTGGATACCAAGGTTGTAGGATGGGGTTAGTTACTTGTACTTTCTGAACAAATCCAATTTAAGATCATCACATCCTACTTATCTTTTGCAGTAATAACGGCCCCAGTCATGGCATCAATGTACCGGATGGGAGTTCTGGTAAACCTATCACACGCTTGATAGACAAGAATATGGGATTCTGTTTCTTCGTCATAATCTTTGTTCCAAGCTAATTCAAAGTCTAAGTGACTGAAAAATATTTTTCTCGCTTCTTTTTTTGAAATCGCTGGTTCTGTAGGGATTTGGCTCAATTGTTCCATATCAAAACTTGGCCCGCTATAATGATCAATTTGTCCTGTTTCACGATTAACTGCAACGATTACTATTTCTAACTGAACGGGTATGCCATTGCCGTTATGTATACGGAAAGAAAATGCTTCATTTTTTCTAGTATCGTCCACTTCATCTTCATTCTCTCGAACAATTAATTGTAGATACTTATGATAATCTGGAAGAATCATTTGAAGAAAGTCAGTAGCCTTTTGTAAACATTCTTCATGAGTAAGCTTGAGATCGCCACTTCGTTCATTGAACCACATAAAACTTCTGACTTTTCCTGTTTTCTTTGAAATGAAGGCTTTAACTGTATCCTCTGAATGTCTCTTGAAAAAGCCATCTATGGATAAATCCTGATCCTTCATCTCCCAGTTCCGATCACGCCACACAATTCCCGTTTCTCCCCCCATATCGACTTCCCGAATTATTTCCATTCCCTCCCTAATACCAATGACCTCTTTTATCGATAAATCTTTTTGTTTGGTCGTATTGGAAGGAGGAAGTGGAACATAAGTTTCTGGAACATCTTCATCATGGATAATGCTTAAGGTCGGAGTTAATATATCCGCTCTATATTTCATGAAAGATGGCTCTGGTTCATAGACAAGACGGAGATCATCTTCTTCTACATCATGAATAATAGTATAAAGATTTGTAATTGTTTGCTGAAAATCAAGTCTATTTTGTTCGTGTTCAATCAGTTTTTCTTTTGAAATCAGAATGGTTGGTATTTCTGGTATATGCCCCGCAACTTTATAAGAAAATTTAATAATATTCCCCACTTGGTCTACGTCAATAAAACAACCAGCAGACTTAAGCGGTAAGTTCATGATAATCCGCTCATAGTTAAAGCGAAAGGCTTGATCCAATTTTTTTATTTCATAAAAGGTTAAATCGCTTAAAGCGTCAGGATAGTGACTAAGAAAAAATTGCTCCGCTCGTTCTTTTCTTTCCTCTACTTCTAATGGAACCGGATTGGGATCCCTACCATCATCCATGTCAATTGATAAACTTGTTAAATTACCGACCAAATCGAGATTTATAGTAATCCCTTTATCTTTTTCTTCGTTTGCCCATGAAAAAATTGCCTCTCCTTCACCATTCTCTCCCTCAGCATACTCCTCTATGATAGGCTTAAAATCAGCAGGAATTGAGACCAATGATAATGCTCGTTTTCTTAATTCTTCTCTATTCAATTTTGCCACCTCCACATTTGTTCTCGTATTGTCAAAACTTTTATATTAAATAGGCTATAAAATACCTTGATAGAGGGCTTTTTGAGCAAAAAAATTGCCACCCCCTGAATTTTAGGAAATAGTGAGGTTACCACACCAAACACCAACCTA